>CAZSOV010000033.1:0-40189 GCA_964608505.1 uncultured Verrucomicrobiota bacterium | reverse complement strand
GCGAATTCTAGCGACAAACCCGCCAACTGTCACCCTATTATGCGGGCCTCAATAATACATGCAGAACTACGCGGTCGGGCCGGCTCATGACGTGCGGGGTCGAGCTTCAACAGGCACACCATCGTGTTCACCCGTGTCACGCTGCCACGGGCCCGGCCCCCTTGGGTAGGCAGGTAGGGACACTGGCACTGACTCGAACGGGAACGGAGCTTGCAGGGACCCATCGGCACCCCGCACCGAGGGTGTTCGCCGACGGGCAATGGGCCGGCGGAGGACGCTGGACAAAGTCCGGTGCAGAACCGGGTTGTGGGGCTGGCGACTGCCGAGTCGCCGGTTGCCCCTCCGTTTCGCCTGCTTCGCCCGCGCCCGGCCCGCCACCCGGCCCGCCACCCGGCCCGCCACCCGGCCCGCCGTCGCGCAGAAACCATGGCAGGGTGCCGGTCGCTGGCCCCCATCGACCTGGTCCACCGCCCTGTGGGCCGGGGCGGGGCGGGGGGAGGGGGACGGGCGTGTACCGTCCCAGCCTAGCCCCGGACGAGGATGGCCAGGGCCTCGATCTCGACGAGCAGGTCGCTCCGGCAAATCCGGGCCTGGATGGCGGTACTGGCGGGCAGGGGATCCAGGCCAAGGGCACGGAAGAACTCGTTTCGGACGCTGTTGAACTCGGCGTAGTCGCGTTCGATGTCGCGGATGTAGCAGGTGGTTCGGACGATGTCGTTCCACGTGGCGCCCTCCGCCTCGAGAAGGCGGGTGATGTTGCGGTAGGTGCGCCAGAGTTGGGCGCGAAAATCTCCCGGATGCAGGGTCTCGCCATTCTCGCCGACGCTGGCCGTACCGGAGATGAGCAGGTGGGTGACCCCACCGGGCAGGTCGACGCGCAGTCCGCGACTGAACGCACTGCCGTAAGCAGGGGCCTCGTTGAGGACGCTGGGGGCGCAGATGGCGGACTTGGAGACGATGGGACGGGACGGACGCTTGGGGCACAGGGCGCCGGAAGGGGCGGGTTCCGCGGCCGGCAATCCGAAGGCACGTCGTTCGAGTTTCTCGGCGTCGGAATAGTTCACGGCGGGTTCGGTCCGGGGGTCGAATTGGAGTTCCATAGTCGGCTGGTGGAAGGGTTTTCCGTAAGGGGGGGCCTGCGTCCAGCGGTTTGGGGCGAGTGGCGAAGCGATACGCGAGGGGAGATGCCGAGCGTGGGGAGGGTGCCGAGAGTTCCAAGGGAAACGGACGGGATTCTGGCGACGGGAAGGCGGGCGCGACGGACCGAAATGGCTTCGACCTCGTGCCAGGCGGGGTCGTCGAAAAGCGGCCGAGTCTCCGGGGTCCAGGCGGAACCCAGCCGATAGACGCCAAAGGAACGGGTTTCGGGCAGGGAGCTCAGGTCGCGAAGGGTGGCGAGGAAGCCGCCGTCCTCCATGGGTTCGATGGAACGGCAGACGCCCGCGAATTGGGGAAAGACCACGGTTCGCCCGGCGACGGGGCGGTCGAGAATAATCTGCTCCGCGCGGCCATCGACGAGGGGGGCACCGGCGCCGGAGGCCAGGAAGACGATGCGACCGTTGGGGCATTCCCGAGGGCGGCGGAGGGCGGAGGGATGATCGTGCAGGGCGGTGACCGGGGTCATCCCGGCGCGGTCACCCTCCAGGGTGAAGAGCCCGCTCGAGGGGTTGGCTTGACCGGAGCCTGACCTCGAGGAGGGCAGGCCGCCGACCAGGAGCAGTCGCCCGTCCCGGAGCAGGGTCAGGTCGGTGACCGGTTCGGAGCCGTGGGTCAGGCGAAGCGGCGCGCCTCCGGCGAGGTCGCGGCTGTAGAGGGCGGGGACGGGCTGGTGGGGCAGGGATTCCGCGCGCGGGACGGGCGACACGAAGGCAAACCGTCCACCGGGCAGCCAGGCGGGGCTCATCGCTCCCCCGGGAAGGTCGGTCACGGCCCGTGGGGTGCCGCCGCGGAGGTCGACCCAATGGATCTGCCAGGGTTCGGAGGGTGTTCGGCGCGCCACGAAGAGGAGTTGGTGCCCATCCGGGCCGAGGGCGGGATCGCCCGCGGCTCCGAGTCCGCGCGAGACCACGACGGGCCGGGGATCGGGCGCGGCGGGATGAAGGAGCAGCACGATGCGGGTGCCATGGGGGTATCGGAGGTCGAGCAGATCCGCATCGAAGGAGCGGGCGGCGGTGCCGTCGGGGACCTGAGTGACGACCAGGGCGGGGGGCGGAGCGAAACGGGGTTCGGGGCTGCAGCCGGCGACGAGGAGGAGGAGGAGGAGGGCCAGGCCGGGGTGCCAGGCGGAGCCCGAGCGCGGCCTGACTCCCCGGCGCGGGGTGCTCGTGGGATCACGATGGGGGAACAACGGGGTCATGGCCTCTCGGCCGGGGGCTCGCGCAGGCTGGCGGGCCTTCCTTATTGGCACTCGTGAGGGAGACTAACCCGAGATCAAGGCTTTTGGCCAAGCCCGCTGGGGCGAAGTGGAGAAGGACGGGCCTGGGCGGGTCGATGGCGGGCGGTGCCCGAACGGGTGAACAGCCCGTCCTGGGCGCGCGAGGTGATGGCCACGACCGCGGGATGGGTGAGGCGGTGGTCGGCGCTGACGGCGTAATACTGGACGGTGCAGCCCTCGGCATGACCGAAGGCCCGGAAGCCATAGCGGTCGACGGCCTCGCGCACGGCGACCGTCGGCAGCGGGAAACAGCCAAGTCCGTCCTCGGCGGCGACCTTCATGAGGGCGAGGTCGTCGTACTCGGCGAGGACGCGGGGTTGGATGCCTTCCTCGAGGAACCACTTTTCGAGGGAGCGGCGAAGGGCGCTTCCGGGAGTGGGCAGGAGCATGGGCTCGTCGTGCAGCGAGCAGGGAAACTGCCGGCGGAGACGCCGGGCCGGGCCGGGCTTGGCGCAGAAGGAAATCCCGCTCTCGCCGAGGCGGTGGTTGAACATGCGCACCGGTGCGGAACTCGGGGCGGGTTCGTCGCAGAGCACGAGGTCGAGGCGGTGGACCGCCAACTGCGCCAGCAAATCGGAGGTCTTGTTCTCCAGGCAGACCGCACGGACGGGACGATCGAGCTCGAAGATGGGGCGTATGATCTGGTGGCTGACGAGCTTGGGGAGGGAATCGGCGATGCCGATCTGAACGCGGAGCGGCCGGGTCGTGGGTTGTTGCTTCAGCGAGTGGAGCAGGTCCTCCCCCAGGGCGAAGATCTCCTCGGCATAACCGTAGGCGATGTGTCCGGTCTCGGTGAGCGCGAGGCCTCGCGGGCTGCGGAGAAACAACTTCTCGCCGCAGGCGGCCTCGAGGGCGGCGATCTGCGCGGAGATCGTCGGCTGGGAAACGTGCAGGCGTTCCGCGGCCCGGCGCAGGCCGCGTTCGCGGGCGACCATCCAGAAATAGCGCAGGTGATGAAGGTTGAGGAACTGCATGATTCCAGGGTATTCGCCCAAACCTAAGAGGACGATAGAAAACTCGTCATTCCCTAATGCTCGAACCGGATTAGCATCCGTCCGGGTCCGCGGGGCGGCGGTGGGGCCGGCGCGCCGCGGGGCCGGAACGCAGCACCATGAAGCACGCACGCAACTCCAGGCGCCGGGCCCGGCGGCCCGCCGACGCGCGATTCGAACTCAGGCATCCCAACGCCACGGGGGTGTACCTCGCGGGCACGTTCAACGACTGGCGACCCGAGGCCACCCCGATGGTCCCCGTCGGCGACGGACGTTGGATCGTGGAACTGCCGCTGGGTCCGGGGTCCCACGAGTACCGTTTCGTCGTCGACGGCGAATGGGTGGACGATCCGTCGGCGCCGGAGACGGTCCCGAACGCGTTCGGGGGCCGAAACGCGGTGCGCCGGATCGACGACGGATCGTCGTGGCAGCCCGAACCCCAACGCTGACGCGCCATGCCTGTCCGAAACCAGGATCCTGCGGCATGGCACGCGCGGTCGGAGGCCGAGGCGGCCATGGCGCTGGACGTCGAGCCGTCGGTGGGTCTCACGACGGACGAGGCCGACCGTCGACGGGTTCAATTCGGTCCGAACCGGGTGGACGCCGCGGAGGGCCGGAGCGCGTGGAAGACCTTCCTGCTGCAATTCCACAATCCGCTGGTCTACCTCCTGCTCGGGGCGGCCGGCATCACCGGGTATCTCGGGGAATGGGTCGATGTCACGGTCATCGTCGGCGTGGTTCTGGTCAACGCGGTGATCGGCTTCGTCCAGGAAGCGCGGGCGGAGCGCTCGATCCAGGCGCTGGCCCGGGGGTTGGTGACGGCGGCGCGCGTGCGGCGCGACGGCGGGGAGCGGTCGCTGAACTCCGAGAACCTCGTGCCGGGGGACGTGGTGTTGCTGCGCTCCGGGGATCGCGTCCCCGCCGACCTGCGGCTGATCCGGGCCCGGCATTTGAACGTGGACGAATCGGCGCTCACGGGCGAGTCGGTGCCCGTCGAGAAGCGGGTGGAGGCGTTGTCGCCGGACGTCGTGCTCGCGGACCGGGCAAATCTGGCGTATGCGGGCACCCTGGTGGCTTCCGGGCTGGCGGAGGGGATCGTCTTCGCGACGGGCAATCGGACGGAGACGGGTCGGATCGCGCGGTTGATCGCGGAGGCGGACGAGATGAGCACGCCGTTGACGCGCAAGATGGCGGTGTTCGGGAAGGTGTTGCTGGTCGTGGTGCTGGGGTTGGCGGCGGTGGCCTTCGCGGTGGGGGTGGCGCGGGGCGAGCCGGCGGCGGCGATGTTCATGGCGGCGGTGGCGCTGGCGGTGGGGGCGGTGCCGGAGGGCCTGCCCTCCGCGGTGACCATCACGCTGGCCATCGGCGTCGCGCGCATGGCGCGGCGGCGGGCCATCATCCGCCGCTTGCCGGCCGTGGAGACGCTGGGCAGCACGACGGTGATCTGCACGGACAAGACCGGAACTCTGACCGAGAACCAGATGACGGTGGAGGAGGTCTGGGCGGGGGGATGCCGGTACACGGTGACGGGCGCGGGGTACGAACCGGCGGGACGCATCGAGCAGGAGGGGGCCGCGGTCGAAACGGGGCGGCATCCGGCGCTGGCGGAGTGCCTTCGCGCCGGTGTGCACTGCAACGATTCCCGATTGCGTCGCGAAGGCGGGCGCCTGCAGGTGCAGGGCGATCCCACCGAGGCCGCGCTGCTGGTGGCGGCCGCCAAGGCGGGACAGATCCGGCTCGAGGAGCATGGCGGAGTGCCGATCCGGGACATGATTCCGTTCGAGTCGGAGCATCGGTACCGGGCGACGCTGCATGACGGGGAGCGCGGTCGCGTGATCTACGTGGTCGGCGCCCTCGAGCGGGTGCTGGAGCGTTGCCAGGATGCGCTGGACGGGGAGGGGCGACCCGGGCGGCTGGACGTGGACTCGATCCATGGGGCGGCGGGGGCGATGGCCGGTCGCGGGTTGCGGGTGCTGGCCCTGGCGCGGCGCGCGGCCGGACCGGACCTGGAGCAGCTGGATCACGGCGCGGTGGCGGGCGGGCTGACCTTTCTGGGGCTCCAGGGGATGATGGATCCGCCACGTCCCGAGGTGGCGGCGGCGATCCGTCGGTGCCGGGGCGCGGGCATCCGGGTGAAGATGATCACGGGCGACCACGCCCTGACGGCGGGCGCGATCGCGCGGCAGATCGGCCTGGGACCGGTCGGGGACGGCGGCGGGGCGCCGGTGGTGGCGACGGGCCTCGAGCTCGACGGCATGAGCGACGCGGAACTCGGCGAGGCGGTGGAACGGGTGGACGTCTTCGCCCGGGTGGCACCGGAGCAGAAGCTGCGCCTGGTCCGGGCGTTGCAGGCGCGGGGCCACGTGGTGGCGATGACGGGCGACGGGGTCAACGACGCTCCCGCCTTGAAGCAGGCCGACATCGGGGTGGCCATGGGGGTGACCGGGACGGACGTGGCCAAGGGGGCGGCGGACATGGTGTTGACGGACGACAACTTCGCGACCATCGAGGCGGCGGTGGAGGAAGGCCGGAACGTCTTCGACAACCTGACGAAGTTCATCATCTGGACGCTGCCCACGAACTTCGGTCAGGGGCTGATCATCCTCGCCGGCGTGGCGGCCGGAGTGGCCCTCCCGATCCTTCCGGTGCAATTGCTGTGGGTGAACATGACCACGGTGGTGCTCCTGGGGCTGATGCTGGTGTTCGAGCCGCGGGAGGCGGACCTGATGCAACGCCCGCCGCGCGGTCCGCGCGCGCCGCTGATGACGCGGCCATTGTTCATGCGGATCGGGCTGGTTTCGATCCTGATGATGGGCGGCGCGTTCGGGCTCTATCTGTGGGAACAACGGGTCCACGGGACCGGGGTGGCGGAGGCCCGCACCGCGGCGGTGAACGTCGTCGTCGCGGTGTTGATGGCCTATCTCCTGAACTGTCGATCCCTCACGCGGTCGTGGTTCTCCCTTCCGACCGGCTCGAATCCCTGGTTGCTCGGGGGCCTGGGCGCGATGGTCGCGGCGCAGGCGGCGTTCACGCACCTGCCCCTGATGAACCGCTTGTTCCACACGGCGCCCCTGGATGCCGCGGCGTGGTGGCGCGTCGCACTGATCGGGGCGCTGGCCTTTCTCGGGGTCGAGCTGGAGAAGTTCATCCGCGAGCGAACGAGCCGGAAGTCCATTCGCGGCGCGTCGCATGCCGGATGAGGCGCAGCCCAAGATCGGGGGCCTCGAATCGGGACTGCACGGAGGCGAACTCGGTGGCCAGGATGCCGGCCAGCACGAGGTGGCCGCCGGGCGCGACCTGCGCGACGAGGAGCGCTGCGTGGCGCAGGAGAAGGTCGGATTGCAGATTGGCGCAGACGACGTCGAAGGGGCGTTGGGGCCGGGCCGGGAGTCTCGCCACGTCGCGGCGGGTGAAGGTCACCTGCTCCGCCAGACCGTTCGCGGACGCGTTCCCGCGCGCGATGTCGACGGCCTCCGGATCGAAATCGAAGGCCGTGACGGGTCGAAATCCGAGGCGGGCGGCGGCCAGCGCGAGGATTCCCGAGCCGGTTCCGGCGTCGAGCAGCGACCGGGGTCGACCGGGGTCGCGGGGGCGGAGGCGAACGACCTCGCGGAGACAGAACTCGGTGGTGGGGTGCTGGCCGGTGCCGAAGCTGAGACCGGGATCCAGGACGAGCTCGGCCTGGCCGGCGACGGGCCGGCGGCGGCTCCAACTCGGGCGAACCAGCAGGCGCCGGCCGACGACGAGGGGTTGGAAGTGCTTCTTCCACGACTCGCGCCAGTCGGTGGGCGGCACGCGGCGGCAGGTGATCCGCGCGGGGCCGATATCGAGTCCGCAGGCGGCGATGCGACGGAGTCCGTCCCGCAGGGAGGCGCGCAGGGTCGGCGAACCGAGGGCGGGATCCGATCGGTAGACCGCCACGGAACTGAGGCCGGTGCGACGGTCATGGGTGGCGACGGGGGATTCGCCGGTGGCCCGGTGGAGAAGTTGTCCGACCGCGTCCTCGGCCTCGGAGGAGGTCGAGATCGCAAGGGTCCAGACGCTTTCGGGGACGGGTCCGACGTTGGCGGTGCGTGGCTTTTTCAAGGGTTGGATGGGGAAGGGGACGAGGGAAAGGGACGCAGTCGGACCGTCACCTCCTGCTGGAGTCCGGGAAGTCCGTCGGTGGCGGGGACGTGGATGTCCTCGCGGTCCTGGTCGGGGCGCCCGCTGTTGAGGATGGCGACCGGATCGCGGATGACCGAGATGATCGAGCCCTCGAAGTGCGCGGCGAATCCCTCGGCGGAGAGGAATGAACCCGTGAAAAGCCAGGGACCGGGGGCGAGCCTGCCGGTTGCCATCGCGCCGGCGCCGCCGTCGGTCAGGGCGACCAGTTCGTGGAGGGGGCGCACGACGACGTGCTGCTGGCGGTTGGTCCAGGAGACCGTTGCCTCGACGAGGCTGGTGGCCGGGCGGGGCGCGGACGGGGCGGCGACGGCGACGGCGAGTCCGTTCGTCCCGGACGGTTGGAGATCCAGGAGGAGCAGCGCGGCCTGGATGTGGCGAGGCTCGGCGTCGGTGACGAGCAGGCTTTCGTGGGTCTTGCCGTAGTCCGTGACCAGGGCGTACTCGAGCACGCCCTGGAGTTGGTTGAGGCGTGCCGGGAAGGAAAGCGACCGGGTGGACGGTTCGACGGCAACCCATCCAAGTCGGATCGGGGCGGGGGCGCGGGACTCGACGGGCTGCCCGGCGCACCAGCCGAGGGCGGTGGCGAACACGAGCCACGGCCCGATCGATCGTGCCAACGGTGGGATCCGGGCCATGGCCATCGGGGGAGGTCCTCGGGGCGGACGAGAGCCGGGTTCAACCGCGTTTGCGGGCGACGACGAAGGCGTTGAACATCGCCCATCGCAGGGGCGTGGCGTTCAGCATCCAATCGAGCACCGCCGGAACGGCGCGGTCGGTGCATTCCACGCGCTCGATGATGCAGTCCAGCCGTTCCAGAAAAAACGCCATCTCGAGCGGATTCGTGGCCACGATGGCGTCGTCGTCGGGCCGGAAGGGTTGCCGGACAATCGGTGGCATGCGTTCGAACCGGACGGCATCGGGATTCTCGCGAATGCGGCGGCGTCGTTCGAGCAGGGCGTGGAGGTTGCGCCATTTCTGGCCGAGTCCCTTCATGCGGGGATGATAGCCGGGACCGGCGACGCGGAGGAAGTTGGGGCTGCTGACGACGACGCGTCCCGCGGGGGCGGTGACGCGGACGAGTTCGGCGAGGAACGCCTCCGGTTCGTCGACGTGCTCGAGGACGTTCAGGGTGCCGACGGCGGCGAAGTGCGCGCTCGGGAAGGGGAGGGTGCGTCCGTCGTACAGTTGGACGCGGGGGCAGACGTCCGCGGCACGATCGACGTTGGGTTCGGAGACCTCGACGCCGTGGGCCTCGATGCCGTCGGCGCTGAGCTTTCCGACGACCTGTCCGACGCCGCAGCCGACGTCGAGGATGCGTCCGCCGGGGACGCGGGGTCGCAGGGCATCGGTGTATTTCGAATAGAATCCGGCGTCCCAGTTGGCGAGGAACTCGGCGTAGGCCTTGTTGTGGCGGTAGTAGGAGTCTTGGTGGCTCAACGCGGCGATTTTGGTGGGCGCAGGGCGAATGGCGAGTGGGGAATCGGAGGGGCGCGGGGATGGGGCAGGGCCGTTGACAAAGTCCTGCGTGGAACTGCGATGTGGGGCCGGCGACTGCCGAGTCGCAGGTTTCGCCTCTCGATTCGCCTGCTTCGATCGCCCCGCGACCCGGCCCGCCGTCGCGCGCCCGCTATGGCGGGGAGCCGGTCGCGGGCCCCAATCGACTTTGTCCATCGCCCTGGGGGATGGGGTCAGGCGGCGAGCCAGCGCGCGAGGCGTTCCCGAAGCAGGTGGCGCGCGCGGTACACCCGCATTTCGACGGCCTTGGCGGAACAGGACAGGATGCGCCCGATCTCGGCGTGGGATCGGTCCTCGAACTCGGCGAGGACCAGGGGAACGCGAAGATCCTCGGGGAGTCCGGCGACGGCCTGGCGCACGGCCTTCGCGCGTTCCTCGGCAAGGAGGGCCTGACCGGGGGCCGCCTCCGGGGTCGGGATCGTCCGGGCGGGGCCGGGCTGATCGGGATCGGGGGAATCGAGGGGCGACTCGGGATGACGCGATCTCCAGCGAAACCGGTCCTTCACCAGGTTCGAGGCGATGGAGTAGAGCCAGGTGGCGAAGGAATGCGAGGGGTCGAAGTCGGCGCGATGCCGGTAGACGCGGACGAAGGATTCCTGGGCGAGATCGTCGGCGTCCTCGTCGTTCTGGAGGAGGCGGAAGAGGTAGGCGCGGAGGCGTCCGGCATGCCGCGCCATGAGTTCATCGAGGGCGGCGTCGTGCCCGTCGGCCAGACGCCGCATGTCCTGCCGGTCCTGGGTGGCCTCGGCCTCGCCCTCGTTCATGGGGCCGGAGGGGTGCCGTGGTGGGCGTGGGCATGGGCATGGGCGTCCCCGACGTTGTGGGTGGGTTGGAGGACGCAGGTCCGGGAGAGCATCAGTTCGAGATAGCGGCGACCCTGCGCGGGGGGCATCTCGGCGGCGACGGAGTAGAGGTGGGCGAGCATCGCCCGGCGGCAGTCATCGCGAACGCGACCGGTCTCCGAGACGAGCGCCGCAAGGTTGGTGTCCATCGAGGAGGACGCGAGGGCGGTCTCTTCGAGACGCCGGTTCTGGTCGGCAATGCGACGGCAGAGTTCGGCGCAGGTGGGGCGATAGGCCTCGTGGAGGGCGACGACGCGGGCAAAGCGGTCGTCGTCGAGATGGAATTCACGGCGCAACCAGCCGAGCTCGCTCCTGGGTTCGCGGGCCAACGCGCGGGGTTCGCGGGTGGTCCACCAGTGCGCCATGCCGAAGGTGAGGCATCCGGCGAGCAACCCCAATGGAAGCAGGAGGAAGGGTCGTTTCATGGGGAACCGACGGGGACGCACTCAGCGGGGACCGCCGGAAAAGGGGTCGATGGAAAGCACGTACCGACCCTGGAGCCCGTCGGCGAGGCGGGAGGCCTGGACCTGGCCGCGGACGATGCCGGCGCTGGCGCCCAGCGTGACGAGGGTCAGCAGGTAGAGCCAGGCGAAGCGCGGGCGCCGAATCCAGACGGCGATTCCGTTCAGCCAGGAGGCGGCGTCGGACGCGAAGAGGCCGGGCCTGGGGTTCGTCCGCCGCGCGATCCGGCGCCAGACGGCCTCCGGGAAGCGGGGTGGAGTCTCGGCGGGCACCTTCCAGGAGCGCAGCAGTGCCGCCAGTTGCGGGTCGCGAGAGTGGGGAGGGCAAGAGTTCATGCTGGCGTTGGGGGCAGGCCCGTGGCGAGCGGTTGCTCACCCGGGCGGACGCGGACGCGGCCACGGCAACGGCCCCGTCCGAGTTTGGGGCACTCCCGAGTCCGGCGGAAAGCACCGATCCACCCCGCATACGCCGAAGGCATCGGCATCCCTCGGGGAATCCGGCTGCGGAGGGGTTCACCCGGGGTTCTGAAGTTGCAGGAAGCCGCGGATCCGTTTGATGCGCTCGACCGCTTCCGGGTAGTCGGCACGGGGCGGCTTGTCCGGGAAGGCGAGCGAGGCCACCCAGAAAACCTCGTAGGGTTCGAAGCCGAGTTTGAGGAGCATCTCGGCGGCAAACAGGTCCGCCTCGATCTCCATCACCGATCTCGGGAGGTTCGTGGCAACCAGGTGGCCGCGAAGTTGATGCCCTGCCTCGTGCAGCACCACGAACAACTGCTGGGCCGAACTGGCGGAGGCCAGCAGCCGGGGGTTGAGCACGATGATCGAGTGGGGGCGCGCCTCCGCGATGTCGGGAAGGCGGACGTCGAGCACCCAGTTGAACCGTCGCTGGGTGACCTCCTCGACGGAGGCCAGCAACGCCTGTTCCCGCGGCGGATGCGTCTGTTCCGAGGCCCCGAAGCCCGGGGCGTGCGGACGGGAGGCACGGGACGGGAGCAGCATGCCTCCGCCCGACTCGAGCGCCCGTAGCACGTCCGCGGGGATGCTCTCCGGAGGTGGCGGGGGCCGATCGAACGAATGTCGAATCCTCCAGAGATTCCGGGTTCCCGTCTTCGCGAGGTCGGAGGCGGCCGCGACCGGATAAAAGGGCCCGTACTCCCGGAGGCCCGCACCGACCTCCCGGCGGCTGGCGCAGCCGAGGAACGCGACGGCGGCGGCCAGGGCGAGGGTCTGGCGCAGGACCCGCGCGCGCCCCGCCCGGGCCGGAGGACCGAGCGTGTTCGAGGCGGGGCCGGACAGCGGGTGCCCACGGTGGATCGCCGGCGGCTTCACTCGTCGAAGGGGCTGCCTCCGCCCCAGACATACCCCTGTTCGAGCGTCCGCACCCGCGTGACGCCATCCGGGTGCCGATGATCCGGCGCGAAGAAGTCAGACAGGAACGCCCGCTTGACCGCCGCCCGACTCACCCTCAGCCGGGCGAGCGTGGCACCCGCGAAATGATCCGCCCGCGCCTCGTCGGACCAATCGGCGATCATCGGCGGAACGCGGATGCCCGTGGCGATGTGGCCCACCTCGTGGGCCAGGATCCCCATGCCGGTCTCCCGCCCGTGGCGCTGGCAGAGCGCGTTGAAGAACGAGGGATCGAAGACGATGAACCCCTGGGGCATGGACGGGGACGGCGTGTAGGCGACGGCGTTTCGCAAACCTTCCTGCCGGTAGATCGGAATCATCGGGATGTTCCACTGCCGGCAGATCGTCTGAACCTGCCCCAGCGCAAGCCCTCCATCGACGAGCATCGGACCGGCTCCACCTCCGGGGAACCCTCCGCCGCCGGGTAGAAACGAACACGCCATCGGGGAGCCCCAGCCGAAACCCAGGCCGTCGTTGCCCAGGGTCTTGGGAGGCTGCGAGGCCAGGCCCGCGTAAGGGTTCCGGGTCGCGCAGCCCGTGGCGGCCAGCCACAGCGCAAACAGGGCAACGGTCCAACGACCCATCCAAGTTCCTGATTTCGAAGCCTTCGTGTCCATAAGGAGTTCCAGTGGTTACGATGGGATCGCGCGGAACCTGCCCGATTGCCCGAAAGCCTGTCAATCGACACCCGGGGCAGCCCTTCCTGGCGATCCACGGCGATGGACAAAGTCGATTGGGGCCCGCGACCGGCTCCCCGCCATAGCGTCTGCGCGACGGCGGGCCGGGTCGCGGGGCGATCGAAGCAGGCGAATCGAGAGGCGAAGCCTGCGACTCGGCAGTCGCCGGCCCCACATCGCAGTTCCACGCAGGACTTCGTCAATCGCCCTGCCTGGCGATCCCGGAACCGGAAGTTGCCGATCGGTCGAACACCGCTACCCTCCGGACCCATGAAACGCTGGTGGTGGATGCTGGCCCTCTCCCTCGCCGGCCTCGGCATGGTCCGGGCCGCCGAGCCCCAACCCAAACCCGTGAACCCAATCCAGGACAAGTCGGCCCCCGGCACCGCGCCGGGCGTGGAACGTATTACCTTCGGCGGCGGCTGTTTCTGGTGTCTCGAGGCCGTGTTCCAGCGTCTCGACGGCGTGACCCGCGTGGTTTCGGGCTACGCCGGTGGCACCGTGCCGAACCCGTCCTACGAACTGGTGTGCACCGACGAGACCGGGCACGCCGAGGTGGCCCAGATCACCTTCGACCCGGCCAGGGTGACCTACGACAAGCTGCTCGAAGTCTTCTGGGCCGCGCATGATCCGACGTCGGTGCTCGAGACGGACGTGTTCCGAAACGGCAAGCGGTATCCGAAGGGCACGGCATACCAGGGGGGGGACATCGGACAGCACTACCGCTCGATCATCCTCTACGAGACCGAGGCGCAGAAGGTGGCGGCCGAGACCTCCAAGGCCGCGGCGCAGAAGGAATTCAGGAAGCCCATCGCCACGGAGATCGCACCGTTGAAGGCGTTTTACGCCGCCGAGGGGTATCACCAGAACTATTACAACCTGAACCGGGACCGGAACCCGTACTGTTCGGCCGTGATCTCGCCGAAACTGCAGAAGCTGCTCAAGAAGGGACTGATCCGGGAACCATCCCAGGGCGATTGACAAAGTCGATTGGGGCCCGCGACCGCCGGGTCGCGGGGCGATCGAGGCAGGCGAATCGAGAGGCGAAGCCTGCGACTCGGCAGTCGCCGGCCCCACATCGCAGTTCCACGCAGGACTTTGTCAACGGCCCTGGGAACCATCCCCGCGCTGAGCCTGGCGTCCGCCTCAGCGCCCCGTCCGTGCCAGCCACGCTCGGATGGGTTCCCCGTGCTGATCGAAGGCGTAGGGCATGTCTCGTGCGTCACGCCGTCCACTTGGATCCAGGCGCTGCCTGGCCCCAGTTCCCACCGCAGACGCGCCCCGTCCCGCGGCGGTGCCACGACATCGTCCGAGGCCGTCACCACGAATCCCCGGACCATTCCCCCCGCCGCCGCAAGCGCGTCCAGCGGGTTCAAGCCCGCGGGCGTCACACCCAGCAGGCCCGGTACCCGGTCCACCGCCCGCCGGACCCAGCCCGACGGAAGCCAGGACGCGTATTCCCGCCGCAACCGCTCCGCCGCCGCGGGGAACTCGGCGAAGGGCGCCAGCGCCACCGCGCCCGCGAGACCGGGGTCCGCCGCCGCCCACCGCAGCGCGATGGCCGCCCCCAGCGAATGCCCGAGCACAAACGTGGGCCCGGGCCATCCTCCCGCGCCACCCAGCCGCAACCGCAATTCCCGCAGGTCATTCGTCTCGAGCGTGCCGAACCCGATGCGCGCACCCCCCGAGCCCCCGTGGCCCCGCAGATCCACCAGCACCGACCTCCATCCGGCTTCCGCCAGATATACCGCCCACGGAAACATCGTCTCGAGATCCATGCCGTAACCGTGCAGCACGAACACCGTCCCGCGCGCGGGTTGTCCCGGGGGCAACCCGACCGCCGGCAGACGGAAGCGAAACCGAATGTCCGCACCCGCATGCCGCCCCACCTGGCGCGGCACGGTTTCGGTCTCCATCCCGAACGCCGCCGGTTCCACCCGCACCCAGCGCAACGAGGCCGGAGGGTGGCCCACTTCGTTCGTCCCCGTTGGAAACCGTTCGATCACTCCGTCCGGCCAACGCAGCGTCACCCGCCCCTCGGGCCTTACGAAGGCGGGCACCCGATTCGGCGCTTCCACGATCTTCCGCGCCAAATAACCCGAGGGCGCGCAACCCGCGCCCAACAACCCCCACAACCCCACCGAGACCGCCATCACCCTCGCCCAACCCCAACCCGACCGCGGAACGGGGCAGCCCAACCCGGCTGCACGCGGCTCGTCGTCACGTCCCGGTCTTCCGCGGGTCAACGGTGGGCATCGGTTCATGAAGCGCGCCGTCGAGCCTAGGCCCGGGGGGCCCGCCTGCCCACGATTCTCTCGGAGGTCCGAGGAGGCGGGGCAGGGCGATTGACAAAGTCGATTGGGGCCCGCGACCGGCTCCCCGCCATAGCGTCCGCGCGACGGCGGGCCGGGTCGCGGGGCGATCGAAGCAGGCGAATCGAGAGGCGAAGCCTGCGACTCGGCAGTCGCCGGCCCCACATCGCGGTTCCACGCAGGACTTTGTCAGCGGTCCTGGGAGGCGGGGCCGGAATCTCCATTGCCCGCGTCCCCAACCCACCTACCATGACCCCGCCATGCAGCATTCACCCGGATTCCTCAAAGTCGTCGACGCCGCCCGTCCGCTCGTGAAGGAAGTGTCCGTGGACCAGGCCCGGGCGCGACTCGCCGCCAACCCCGCCGCCGTGCTCCTCGATGTCCGCGAGGATTCGGAGTGGCAGGCGGGCCATGCCGTCGAGGCGCGTCACCTCGGACGCGGCGTGCTGGAACGCGACATCGAGCGCCTCTACCCCGATCCCGACGCCGAGATCATCATGTACTGCGGCGGCGGATTCCGGTCCGCCCTCGCCTGCGATGTGGCCCAGCGTATGGGGTACCGCAACGTCCTTTCCCTCGCGGGCGGCTACAAAGCCATGACCACCGCCGGTTGGCCCGTCCAACCCGGCTGATTCGGAGCTGCTCCTGTCCGTTCCTCCCGTCGCAAGACCTCCGGCGTCCTCCATCCTGCATCCCTTGTGGCCGCCGCACGCGCCCGTTGATCCCCTCCCCCGATGCCTCCCGATCCCGATCACCATGACGTCCGAGGCCGAAAGCTCGGCATCCTCCTTTCCACCCGGCCCGAGGAGCGCGCGTTCCGCCACGGCGTGCGCCTTGCCGCCACCGCCCTCGCCGCGGGCGTGGACGTCTACCTCTATTGCATCGACGACGCCGTCCATGGCGTCGCGGACGCGGAGTTGCAGGCCCTGAAGGCGACCGGCCTGAAACTCTACGCCTGCGCCTACGGTGCCCAGCGTCGGAACATCCCCGTCAACCACCTCGCGGCTTTCGCCGGGTTGACCGTGGTCACCGACCTCATCGCCAGCACCGACCGGTTCGTCAGCTTCAACCAGGCCGCCTGACCGTCCTCACCCCAGCCCTTCCATGCCCGTTTCCGCCCTCTTTATCGTCAACGGCGACCCCAGGACCAGCCCCCGGACGGCCGAGGCCATCCGTATCGCGGCCGGGGTGGGGGCGTGGAAAAAGGTCGAGGTTACCCTCGTGCTCTGCGAGGCCGCGGCGCTCGCACTCAGCGAATTCCCGGACGAACTCATCGACGAGGACCACTTCACCCGTTACCTCCCCATCATCGGCGAATGGGGCCGCCCCGTGTACGTCGAAACCGGCGCCCCGTACCTCGCCGACCTCGGGCAGGCTCCCGTCCCGTGGGAGCGCATCACGGTGGCCCGGGTGGCCGAACTCGCCGCCGCCGCCTCCTATGTGCTCCGCTTCTGAAAGTGACCCGCTCCCATGCGCCAAGTCCTCTTGATCCTGACCCAGCCCCTCGATCCGTTGAACGACATCGTTACCGGTACCGAACGGACCTTGCCCGACCTCCAATGCCAGGTCGTGGATCTCACGGTCGAGGCTCCGGATTACGACCAACTCCTGCGCTCGATCTTCGCGGCCGACTCCGTTCAGGTCTGGTGAGCACGGGGCGACGCCGCTGTTTACAAATGGTTGCCCCCTCTCCAAGCTTGTCCAGCTTCGCCTAGTTTGAACGGTTCCCCTGCCATGACTGCCCGCGCGTCGCGTCCCCCTCCGGCGCCGGAATCTGCCGGTCTCCTTCGGGGATGGGCTCTCTTCGTGCGCGAAGCCCTCGCCAACCCCCGCGACGTTGGAGCCGTGGTCCCCAGCTCGCCGGCCCTGGCCCGGCGCATGGCCCGCCTCGTTGATCCCGACTCCGACGGCTTGGTCGTCGAGCTCGGCGCCGGCACCGGGGTCGTCACCGACGCCCTCCTCCGCCGCGGCGTCCCCTCCGACCGGCTCATCGCCATCGAGCGTTCCCCCGCGCTCTCCGAGCTCCTGCGCGTCCGGTTTCCCGGGTTGCGTGTCATCTGCGGTGACGCTGCGGTGCTCCGTCGCCTCCTCCGCGGTTGTCGCCCCAAGGCCTCGACCGTGCCCGTCCAGATCGTGTCCAGTCTTCCCCTCCGTTCGATTCCGGCCCCCAAAGTTCAGGAGATCCTGGCCGAGATCGGAGCCCTCGTCCGCAATGGTGGACGCTGGATCCAGTATACTTACGCCCTCTCCACCCGCCATCCCCCGGACGGATTTGCCCGCCTGGAATCGGTCGTGGTCTGGAGAAACGTCCCCCCCGCCCGCATCGACGTTTTCAGCCTGGCCGCCGCCTAGCCTCGTCTTCCTCGACCCCCACCTCACGCCTCCCGCTCGTCCGCCGTCTATTGTCTAAATCCCGCGGTTTTAATATTGCGGCCGCACCGGGAGAAGCTCGGGAGGATGCGCAGGGATGGGGCTCGGAAGATGAAGGGCGCGGCGGGCGGGGAACTCTTCACGCTGCGCGATCGGCAGAAGGACCTCTTTGGTTGGACGCCCGGGCGACGGTCGAGATCGCGGGCAGCCATCGATGGCCGGATTGGGGCCAGCAGCCTGTCCAGGCCCGGTTCCGCCTTTCCACGAGGGGTGCTTCCGAGTATCCACCGGGACCCGCGACCAGCGGTCCAACCCTACCCTTCCTCATCCACGCGATACCTCCATGAGTTCCCAGGTCGTTCCCCCCCTCGTTCATCGCCGTTCGTTCCTGAAGTCATCGACCGCCGCCGGTCTTGCCTTGGCCGCCGCTTCGCCGGCGCGGGTGTTCGCCGACGAGGACAAGGTGGTACTCGGCCTCGTTGGCTGCGCGCACATCCACACGCCGAGCTTCGTGAACCTGTTGAAGGGTCGCCCCGATGTCACGGTGAAGTACGCTTGGGACCATCAGCCCGAGCGGGCGGAGAAACGCGGCGGGGATCTGGGGGCGAAGTTGGTCTCCCATCCCGACGAGATCTGGAAGGATCCCGCCGTGAAGGGAGTGGTCATCTGTTCGGAGACCAACCGGCATCCGGCCCTGGTGAAGGCGGCTTCGGCGGCGAAGAAGCACCAGTTTATCGAGAAGCCCCTGGGCATCACCGCCGCGGAGAGCCTTGCGATGGCGAAGTCCATCGAGTCCGCCGGCCTGCATTTCACCACGGGCTACTTCATGCGCATGGATCCGAAGCACATCTTCCTGCGGGACCAGGTCAAGGCGGGAGCCTTCGGCACGATCACCCGCGCCCAGGCCTGGAATTGTCACAGCGGCTCCCTCGGCGGTTGGTTTGACGAGAAACCGAATGACCCCGCCAATTCATGGCGTTGGATGGCGGATACCTCGCAGGCCGGCGTGGGCGGCTTCGGCGATTTGGGCACCCATTCGCTCGACATCCTGATGTGGCTGCTGGGCGACGTGGCGTCGGTCAGTGCGGATGTCCGGGTGGTTACCCGCCGTTACGGTCCCAAGACCGACGAGGGCGGGCAGGCGCTGATCAAATTCGCGTCGGGCGCGATGGGAACCCTGACAGCCGGCTGGCTCGACCTGGCCAATCCGGTCACGCTGACCATCAGCGGCACGAAGGGCTTCGCGCACATCGTGAACGACAAGCTGTTTTTCAAGAGCGACCTCGTCACGGGTGCCAAGGGCAACGAGCCCTGGACGCAGCTGCCCGCCGCGCCGCGCGCGCCCCTCCATCAGTTCGTGGATGCCGTCGCCGGCAAGCCCGACACCCGGCTCGTCACGCCGTCCGAGGCGGCGGCACGGGTGGTCGTCATGGAGGCGATGTACAAGTCCGCCAAGAGCGGCAAGTGGGCCAAGGTCTAGTCTAGGCGGTCTTCTGGCGGGCCGCCTCGATCATCTCCCAGAAGCGCGGGTTCGCCTCGAGGGCTTCATCCTCTCCGGTCGGCAAACTCGACCGGAAGAGGAAGTCCTTGACGGAATTCCGGCCGAGGATCCGGTGGACCACCAGGCCAAGCGGGTGGCGCTCGAAATAGACCCGGTAATCGCCGAGGCGAAGCCGGTGGAGCGAACGGCCCTCCCGTTCGAGCTTTCCGAAGCGCTCGAGATCCGTGCTCATCGCCTCGGTTGGCAGCCCACGGAACTCGCCCAGGATGAAGAGCTGAAGATTCTTGGGCATCGCCGCGAGCTCCGCGGCGCTCGTGGGATTGAAAATGATCTGAAAGATCCGCATCGGCCTCCCGAAGAGACAACAGCCCGCCCGCCGTGATCAAGCCCGGAGCTCGGGCCAGGATCACCGCGCAAGCGCACCACCGAAGACCCTCGAGCCACGAATCTCCCTGAAAACTCGAAGAGGGACGGTTCTGCCGCGAACCGGCCACCGCTCCCAGGGGGATTCATGACCGCCCCACTCCGCTTGTGCCTTCGTGTGCTGGGTGTATCCCGTGGGTTTGTCCGGGGAGGGCATTGGGGTCGGGAGCGTGACGTGGTGTTGGTGAGGGGAAGGCGGCGCGTCGGGGGTGGTTGCTGGATGCGGCATCGCGGATCGGCCCTCCCTTTGGGATTCCAGTGTATTTCTTGCTTCCCTTTCGGATGCGGGCACATTGCCGGCCACGAACGATGAAAATGCTTCTGGTACGGACGGGACTGGCCTTGGGGATGTGCCTCCTTCTGCCCGTCGGGGCGGCTGACCCGGCTCCTGCGAAGATCCCGCCCGGGGGCCAGGCCCAGGCCGATCCGAAGGTGCCGGTGGAGCGCCCGGCCACGCATCTGCTCGAGACCGCCCCGGCGGCCGTCCCGCCCTCCAAGGAACCCAAGCTGACGACGCGCGAGGCCGGTCGGATCGCGCATGCGAGCGGCACCTTGCTGGGCCAGGGCCATTACCGGCAGGAACCCCTCGGGGACGAGATCTCGAAGACCTTTTTCACCAATTACATCGCGTCCCTCGACTATTCCCGCCTGATTTTCACCCAGTCCGACGTCGATGCCTTCGCCGCGCGGTATGCGACGTCGCTGGACGATTTGACCAAGGCCGCCGACGCCTCGCCCGCATACGAGATTTTCAAGGTTTACGTGAAACGGCTCGAGCAGCGGACGTCGCACGCGCTGAAACTCCTCGAATCCCCGATTGATTTCTCCAGCGAGGAACGGTTCAACCCCCAGCGGGACAAGGCGCCGTGGCCGAAGGACGATGCCGAGGCCAATGAACTCTGGCGGCTCCGGGTGAAGTTCGACGCCTTGCAGGGTCGGCTGGCGAAGGACAAGCCCGAGGAAACGGTCAAGAACCTCACCAAACGGTACAACCGTCTGCTCAAAACGATGAAGGAGTACGACGAGGAGGAGATCCTCTCCGTATACCTCACCGCCCTCGCCCACGCCTACGATCCGCACTCCGACTACATGAATCCGTCGGAGGCCAAGCAATTCGAGATCAGCAACGTCAAGCTATCGCTCAGCGGCATCGGCGCCCTGCTTGAATGGGAGGACGGCTACACCCGGATCAAGAGCCTGGTCCCCGGGGGTCCCGCCGAGGCCAGCAAGCAGCTCAAACCCAAGGATCGCGTCGTTGCCGTCGCCCAGGGAACCGACGAACCCGTCGATGTCGTGGAGATGCGATTGAACAAGGTCGTCGAGCTCATCCGCGGCAGGAAGGGCTCCGAGGTCCGGCTCACGGTCGTTCCCGCCGATTCCGAGGATGGCACGCGCAAGGTCGTACGGATCGTCCGCGATGACATCAAGCTCTCCGAACAGTTCGCGAAGGCGCGCATCGTCGACATTCCGAATGCGGAGGGGAAGACCGCGCGGCTCGGCATCATCAACCTGCCGCAGTTCTATGAGCACTGCGCGCGGGACTGCGAGAAGCTCATCAACCGGCTCAAGGAGGAGAAGATCGACGGTCTGGTGCTCGACCTGCGTCGCAACGGGGGCGGGATTCTCGAGGAGGCCATCGAATTGACCGGCCTCTTCATTCGCGAAGGTCCCGTCGTGCAGGTCAAACGTCACACCGGGCTGCTCCAGCGTCTCGAGGACGAGGACAGCCGCGTGGTCTGGGACGGGCCGCTGCTCGTTGCCACCGGCCACTTCAGCGCCTCCGCCTCGGAGATCGTGGCCGCGGCCCTGCAGGATTACGGTCGCGCCCTGGTGGTCGGCGATGCCGCGACCCACGGCAAGGGGACCGTGCAGACCCTCATGCCCCTCGCCCAGTTCTTCAACCGCCTGACCCTGGGGAACAATGCGGGCAAGATGAAGTTCACCATCTCCAAATTCTATCGCATCGCCGGCGGCACCACCCAGAAGTACGGGGTGACTCCCGACATCACGCTGCCCACCGTGCTGGACCACATGGAGCTCGGAGAGTCCCACCTGCCGAACTGCCTGCCGGCCGACCGCACGACGCCCGCGGCCTTCGATCATCTCGATTTCGTGCAGCCCTACCTCGGGTCCCTCCGCGAGAAATCGGCGAATCGGGTGGCCGCCAGCCGGGAGTACGCCTTCATTCTGGAGGACATCGAGGAGATGAAGAAGCGCAAGGCGGACCCGAGCGTGTCGCTCAACGAGGCCAGGCGCATCGAGGAAAAGAACGAGCGCAAAGCCAAGGACGCCGCCCGGAAGAAGGAACGCCATGCGTTGGATGCCAATCCGCCCGGCATTCTCGAGCTCACGCTCGAGGCCATCGACAAGGGCGAGGCGCCCAAGCCGCTGCTCGCCAAGAAGAAGGAGGCCGATGCGGCGTCCGACGCCGCAGACGACGACGAGGACGAGGAGGCCGATCCGGAGGCCGAGCTGCGGCTGGAGCCCCAGCTGCGCGAGTCGCTGGACATCCTCCGCGACTACCTGGATCTGCTGAACGCCAAGGGCCACCGACTCTCGCTCGGAGCCCAGACCGCCGCCCGGAACTGAGCCGGTCGGGGCCGTTAAATCAGGCTTTTCAAACGCCCGGATTCACGCATTTTCTCGCCGCCATGCTTTTGACCATGCTGTACCGCAGCTTCCGTCGTTCACCCGTCTTTCGTCTTTTGCCTTTGCTGGGCTCCGCCGCGCTCCTTAGCGTTGCGCCGATGAGCAGCTCTGCCGCCGAACTCAAGGACGGTCTCTACGTCGAATTCGATACCACCAAGGGAAAGATCGTTGCCCAGCTGGAATTCGAGAAAACCCCCCTCACCGTCGCCAACTTCGTCGGCCTCGCCGAGGGAACGAAGAACTACTCCAAGGATGGCGGCGCGCCCAAGCCCCAGAATGGGACGCCGTTCTACGACGGCATCACGTTCCACCGGGTCATCAAGGATTTCATGGTGCAGTGCGGGGATCCCACCGGCACCGGACGCGGCGGCCCCGGATACCGCTTCAAGGACGAAATCCATCCCGGCCTCAAGCACACCGGCCCCGGGATTCTCTCGATGGCCAACGCCGGCCCCGGCACCAACGGCAGCCAGTTCTTCATCACCCACGTTCCCACCCCCTGGCTCGACGGCAAGCACACCGTCTTCGGGCATGTGATCGAGGGCCAGGATGTCGTGAACGCCGTCGCCCAGGGCGACAAGCTCAAGACCGTGAAGATCGTGCGCGTCGGCGAGAAGGCCAAGGCCTTCAAGGGCGACCAGGCCGCTTTTGAACAGTTCTCGAAGTAGTCGAGGGCAACGGGGAACTGCTTCGTTAACAGGACAGCGACGGCGCCGGGGCGGTTCCCCGGCGCTTTCGCTTTTCGGGCGGGCCCCTTTCCCTGCCGGAGGGATGCCTTGCCGACCGCCGGGCTCCTTTCGGGCTCCTATTCGCCCTTCGCCGGTCCCGCTGCCGCCGTTTCCTGCCTCAGTTCCGGCCATTTTTCGAGTCGTCGCAGGAGTGCCTGCGGAGACAACCCGACCCGTGCCGCCGCGCGTCGGATCCCGCCCTTGGTTTCCCGCAGCGCCGTGCGCAACAGTCGATATTCCTGGGCTTCGAGGGGCGTCAGACCGCTGCGCTCCGAGGGCAGCGCGTCCTCGGTCTGGCCCCCGGGCGCCGGCGCAGCCGTCGCGCCGGACTGCGGCCCGACGGGCGCTGACAACGGGGGCGGGGGTGGTGGGGGCAGCGGAGATGGCGGGCAGATTCCGAGTCCGGTGCGGTCCAGCATCAGCCACGGTTGCTCCGGCGGCGTCCGGAGGAGGGAACGTTCGAGGATGTTGCGGAGTTCGCGGACGTTGCCCGGGTAGCGGTGTTCCCGCAGTGCCGTCAGATCCTCCGCGCGCAGCATGGGGCGCGGTCGTCCGTAACGCGTCGCCAATTCCGCCAGCACCGCCTCCGCGAGGGTGGGAAGGTCCTCGCTCCGTTCCCGCAGCGGCGGGATGGCGACCGTGAACACCTCGATGCGGAACAGCAGGTCCTCCCGAAAGCGTCCCGCCGCGACCTCGGCCCTCAGATCCCGGTTCGTGGCCGCCACGATTCGGCCGTGGAACCGAACCGAGTCCGTGCCTCCGAGCGGTCGATACTCCCGGCCTTCGAGGAATCGAAGCAGCTTGGCCTGGAGTCCGGGGGGCACCTCGCCAATCTCGTCGAGAAACAGGGTGCCCCGGTTGGCGGCGGCCACCAGCCCTGGCCGGCGCCGGTCCGCCCCGGTGTAGGCGCCCCGCTCCGCGCCGAACAACTCGGCCTCGAGCATGTCCGCCGGCAACGCGGCGCAGTTCACGGCCACGTACGGGGCCGCCGTCTCCTCCATGCCCCAGGTCAGTCGGTGCAGAACGCGCACCGCGACGTCCTTGCCCACCCCCGATTCACCCGTGACCAGAACGATGGCGGTGGGATGCCGCGCGGCCTGCTGCAATTGCCCGAGCACCGCCCGCATCGCGGAGGAGGTGCCGAGCGACTGCCCCGTGCCACGGTCCGCCGTCGGACGCGCCCGCATCCGGGCCAGGGCCCGGCCCAGGCTGGCCTCGAAGGCCGGCACGCCGAGGGGTTTCGTGAGGTAATCAAACAACCCATTGCGCGTCAGCGCGATGGCCTCCGTCAGATCGGCGGCCCCCGTGATCATGATCTTGGGCGCCTCCGGGCAGCACCGGGCCAACCGATCGAAGAAGTCGTAGACCCGTCCGTCGGGCAGATGGTTGTCGAGCAGCAGCAGATCGAAGGCATGATCCGACGTTGCCCGATGGGCTTCCGCGAGGCTTCCGCAAACGCGCGGTTCGCCTCCCGCCTCCCGCACCAGCCCGGCCAACATCGAGGCGAACCCGGCATCATCCTCGATGATCAGGCAGGAGAAACCCCTCGCCGTGGCAACCGCGCTTTCTTCCATGCCTTGGAGCTTTCGTTTGGCCCATGAACCTTCCCGAACCCAAACCGGCCTTCGAGGTTCGCACGCACGCGAGTCGCGTCCCGGAACCTGGCGTTCCCGCGTCCCGGGTTGGTTCAGACGGTTTCCTCGACCACCGGATTCGTGAGGGCGCCGATGCGTTCGATCTCGATGGTCACGGTGTCGCCGGGTTGCAGGTACACCGCCGGTTGGCGGGCGAATCCGACCCCGTGCGGCGTCCCGGTCAGGATCACCGTCCCCGGCTGAAGCGTCGTGCTTCCGCTGAGGTAGGCGATCAGGTGCGGCACGTCGAAGATCATGTCGTCGCAACGCCAGTCCTGCATCACGTTGCCGTTCAGAATCGTCCGGATGCCGAGCGCCGCGGGATCGGGAATCTCGTCCTTCAACACGAGGCACGGTCCCAGCGGCGCGAAGGTGTCGAAGGTCTTGCCGCGGCACCACTGACCGCCGCCGCCGTTCCGTTGCCAGTCGCGCGCGCTCACGTCGTTCGCGCACGTGTACCCGAGCACGTGCTCGAGCGCCTTCTCCCGGGACACGTTCCTGCACGTCTTTCCGATCACGACGGCCAGTTCGCATTCGTAATCGACCTGGTCGCTGCGCAGATGCCGGGGCAGCACGATGGGATCGCCCGGGTTCTGGACCGCCGACGGCAGCTTCATGAACACGACGGGATGCGGCGGCAGGGGTGCCTTCCCCTCCTCCGCGTGTTTCCGGTAGTTCAACCCGATGCCGATGATCGCCGTCGGTGCCACCGGCGCGAGCAGCTTGGCCACCCGGGCCGGGCGATCCGTCACCCGGAACGCGTCGAACACGCAACCCTCGATCTCGAACGCCCGTCCATCGGCCTGTTGCGACGCGTGCCGGATCTCCCCGTCCGCGTCCCGGTAACGAATGATCTTCACCCGCGAAAACGTACCCGAACCCCCGGGCCCGGGTCCAATGCGGTTCAGCGGTCCGAGGTCACCGTCACTCCCCGGGCCCGTTGCGCCGCCCGCCACCGGATCCGGGCCAGCGCATACCGCGCGTCGTCCGCTTCCATCCCCTGGGGCGCGACTCCGACCCCGGCGGCCCGGCGTTCCAGGAAGGCCATCGCCTCGGTGTTCGACGCGTCCACTTCCGCCAGCCAGGACGTCGCCGACACCGGGTCTGTTCCTCCCGACGCGGCGCGGGCCATGAGGAAGCGCGCGGGGACGGGGTTCGTGCGCTCCAGGCGCAGCCACCGTCCGGCCGCCGCGACGCTGGACTGTTGTGCCAGCGCGTCGCGGTAGACGGCGATGGCCGACTCGGGCGCCACCCATTCCAGGCCCAGGCAGGCGCTGAAGCTCAGGCTGGTCGCAGTCCACCCCGCCACTTCCCGCCGCGCGCGTTCCGTCAGGAACTCCTGCATCCCGGGGAGGCCGTGCGTTCCGCCCTGCCGGAGGGACGCCAGCGCGGTTGCCAGATTGGCCAGGTCGCTCCCGCTGCCCGTGGCCATGTCGCGCAGAACCTGGAGGGCGCGTCCATGGTCGGGCGCGATCCGCGCGAGGGCGACCGCCGTATGGGCCCGCGTCCACGAGTTGGTGTGGTCCAGATGTGGTTCGAGGATCGGCAGCGCCGACGCGGCCCCAGGTCCGATCACGCCCAGCCAGATCACGATCCGCACGTCCGGTCCGTTGGTCCTCCCGCGCAGGTACTCGAGCGCCGCCGGCAGAACGTTCGACGAGGCGCGTCCGAGCCACCTGATCGACTGCGCCGCCAACAGCCGGGTCCACGGTTCCTCGGCGGCGTTGGTCAGGATCCCGGACAGCCAGGCCGCGGTCTCGTCGGGGACATCCGCCAGGGCGTTGGCCAGGAAGACGGACTGGCGGTGTTCGAGCAGGTTCGTACTCGCGAAGCGTTGCCGCAGCAGGGGGGCGAGGGCCGGCGAAGGCGGACGCAGCTCCCGCAGCATCTCGGCCGCCAGATCCGCCCGGCGCGGGCCCGGGATGAAACTGCCGCCCCCCGCCCACTCCGGCAGGTCGCGGAAGAGCTCGTGGAGGTTCGAATGGACGGCGGTCGCCGGTCGGAACCGGAAGGCCTCCGCCATCAGGAACGGCACGGCATTCGTGCCCATCGACAAGAGGGCCAGCTGGCAGTCGAGCATCCGCGTTTCCCGTTCCCGCGGCGTCGAGCCCGGGCGGACCGCGGCGCGGCAGTACTCGGCGAACCAGGATCGGGCCGTCCGACCCTGGTGGCGCGGCAGCCCCCGATCCAACGCGTATCCTGCGCCGATCAACGCCGCGAAGGCCACCGCCAGGCCCACGGTCCACCCGCCCCGGACCGTCCATGGACGCTTGGCCTTCATCGTGCGGGCGTCATTTCACGCCGGGAATGCCCCGGTTCCGGATCCGCTGCAAGCTCGCGCTCGTCCCCGTCGTTCCACGGCTTCCGTTGCCGGCTTTCCTCCGACCGACTACGTTGTCCCCATGAGTGTGGCCGAGATCATCGAGGAACTGCCGCGGCTCACGGAGGCCGAACGGCGTGCCGTTCGTGGCCGGTTGATCGAACTGGCGAACAGGGATCCGGAGGTCGAGGTCTGCGACGTCGCGGCGATCCAAGGCGCCCAACTGCTGGATCGACTGGAGGCAGAGGATGCCCGCCGTCCGTCCCGGTGAAGTCTGGGTGATCGACTTCGGCCTCGCGGCGAAGGTACGCCCCGCCCTGATCCTGACGGGGACGCCCGCCGCCGACGAATTGGACCTGGTCACGGTCCTGCTCCACACGACTTCCGTGCGCGGCAACCGCTGGGAACTGGTCCTCCCCAAACCGTTCCTGAAGCCGGGGGCCTTCCATTTGCAGCAGGTCCAAACCGTCCCGACCGTCCGCCTCGAACGGCGGCTTGGCCGGTTGAACGACGGGGAGATGGATCGGGTGTTGGAGGCGCTCGCCGGCCGACTTGGGCTCTGATCGGCGATCCTCCGGGGATGACTCATGGGCGGTTCCGGGCGTCATTCCACGCGGGGAATGCCCCGGTTCCGGATCCGCTGCAAGCTCGCCCTTGCCGCGCCTCCGGGGCCGGCCATCCGGGTCACCGCTTGCAGGGCCTCCACCGCCTCCGACGCCTGCGGGGACGCCTCCCCCAGACTCTCCGCCGCCATGCGCGCCAGGTGCGAGTCGTGCCGCACCCAGGTCGCCAGAAAGCGGATGGCCGCCTCGTTCGTTCGCTCCAACCGCAGCACGGCCCCCGCCGCGACGATGCGGATGTTCGGGCGATTCGTGGAGAGCATCTGACCCAGGTAGAGCGGCAACGCCCGTTCCGGCGCCGCGCGCTCCAGCGCGTGCAGAGCCCGCTCCGCCATCCCCCGCGGCTCCCAAAAGTCCATCTCCTGGCGTGCCACCTCCTCGATGGCCGCCAGCGCCGTCGGATGCCGCGCCCAATGGATCGGTCCGTACATGACCGTGCACAACGCGGTCGCCTCGGGGTGCGTCAATTGGTTGTGCGGCGCGAACGTCGCGCGGCGGGGAATGCCGGCCACGTAGTCGCGGGCGGCGGCGTGTTCCGGTTGGACTTCGAGCAGGGCCAACGCGAGCGCCACCCTCGTCGGGGCGCCGTGCCTCGGGTCCTGGTATTCGCGCTCGAGCCAGCCCGCCGCGTCGCGTGCCGCCGGACCGTACCGACCCAGCAGGATCGCCAAGGGGTACACGCCGACCGCCTTGACCTGATTCAGCAGGTCGATGGGCGGTGGATACTCCCGCGCTGGATCGGGCAGCGCGTTGAGCAGCGATACCCGAAGGTGCGGCGTCGTCTCGCGGTCCAGACGGGCCCGGATCCAGGGAGCCGGCAGTGAACCCGGATTCCGGGCTGCGCCCAGAAGGCGCAGGGCCGCCCAGAACGCCTCGTGGCTCCCGCCTTCCAGCTCCGGGCGCGCGCATGCCTCCACGCAGGACGCCGGTGGGGACAGTTCCGCGAACACCTCCCACGCCTGTTCGCGGACCCAGGCCGGGTTGGGAAACGCGGCGGGTCGAAAGAGTTCGTCGAGGTTCTCGGAAACCAGACGCAATGCCTTGTGGAACGGGCGTTCCGGCGGTTTCCGGAGGATCTCCTCCACCAGGAACGGCACCACGTTTGTGCCCAGACTCAGGAGCCTCGCCCGTGCCTCCAGCCGCCGCAGCGTCGTGGCGTCCCGGTCCTGGCGAACCGTCGCCCGCGTCATCTCCCGAAACCAGTCCGAGGCCCGGCGCCCTTCGATCACGGGATCGCGGGCCGTGCCGCGCCACGCGGGGCGTAGCAGCCAGGCACCCAGCATGGCCAGGACCGCCAACCCGAGCAGCAACCGCCCGCGGCGCGAGGCTCTCCGATGGGCCACCCGTATCACTTGGCCACCTTATCGACGTCCCATCCGCCGACAACCCGCCAATCCACCCTGGGGCTACCGGGCAGAGGCGGCGACCCTCGTCGTGCCCGACGCGGGGCCACGGCACCAGGTCCCCCCGTTCGCTGCCGTCGTGAGACGGCAGGACGCTGCAACGTCCGCCGCGCTGCGCCGCGTCCTCCTCCGAGGCGGGGCCGGCGACTGCCGAGTCGCCGGCTTCTCCTCGCCATCCGCCTCCATCGTCCGCCCGGCGACCCGGCCCGCCGTCGCGCAACCGCCAGGGCGGGGAACCCGTCGAGGGCCCCGCATCGCTGCGCCTTGCCGGTTCCCGTGCGCCGCGCGGTGGTGAGGACCGATGCTCCCCGCCCGCTTGCGCAACCGACCCGGGCTGTGCTTCGTTGCCGGTGATGTTCCTGAGTTGCTGCACGGCGGTGTCGCGCCTTTTCCGGGGCCCCGCGAAGGGGATGCTGGCCGGGTTGGTCCTCCTCGCGTGTCCGGTGCGGGCGGGTGCCCAGACGGAGGTACCGGGAGCCATCCGCGAGGTGTTCACCGAGATCGCCGGCAGCGACCTGGCCTCGCTGACGAATCATCCGTCGTTTCCGTCCCGACCCTCGGTGGAGGAAATCCGGCCCGAGTTCGAGGCGCCGGCGGAATGGGGGGAGAACTACGGTCAACGGCTGCGGGCGCTGGTCGTGCCGCCGCTGACGGGCCCGTACCTGTTCTGGATCGCCAGCGACGATCAGGGCGCGTTGTTCCTGGGCACGAACGATTCCCCGAACAGCCGCCGGCTCATCGCCCGGGTCAACGGCTGGACCGCGGCCCGGGAATGGACCAAGGAACCCGGCCAACGCTCCAATCCCGTCGAGCTCCAGGCGGGTCGCCGGTACTACCTCGAGGCCATCCAGAAGGAGGGCAGCGGGGGCGACAATCTCTCGGTGCGCTGGCAGCTGCCCGGGGGTCGCTTCGTCGCGCCCATCCCCGGTTCCAACCTCGTGGCCTTCGGCGTCGGGGCTCCCGTCATCACGGGCCAGCCGGCCAGCGCGTCGGCCGTGGAAGGCGGGGTCGCGGATTTCACGGTGACGCTGAGCCGATATCTCGACACGACCTTTGCCTGGACCCTGAACGGGAATCCGGTTCCGGGCGCGACGAATCGCACGCTCCGGCTGGGGCCCGTCCGGTTATCCGACCACGGGAGTCGGCTCCAGGCGACGGCCCGGAACGGGCTCGGTTCCGCCGTCAGCGCGCCCGCGACGTTGTCGGTGACTCCCGACGTGACCCGCCCCCGACTGCTCGGCGCGTCGAGTCCCGGCGACCCGAACCACGTCACGCTGCTCTTCTCGGAACCCATTCAGGTCGAGTCCGGTTCCGATCCCGGGCGCTATTCCCTGGACCGCGGCGCGGCGGTGTTGTCGGCGCGGGTCGCGGAGGACGGCCAGACGGTGATGCTGCGCACCACCGCCCTCGCGCCGGAAGGGGAGTATGTCGTGACCGCGCGCGGTCTCCTGGACCGGGCGACGACGCCGAACGCGCTCGCCGACGGCGCGCAGGCCCGGTTCACCCGCGGCTACCTTCCGCTCGACGTGGAGCGTCTGACGGCTCCGGTGGAGTCGCCGGGACCGTCGACGCGGCGGGGGGCGCTGGTGATCTCCGAGATCCATTATCATCCGCGGGACCGGGCCGACGGGCGGAACCTCGAGTTCATCGAGATCCACAATCCGCAGCCCTGGTTCGAGGATCTGGGCGGCTGGCGGGTGTCGGGCGAGGTCGAGTATCGGTTCCCTCCGAACACCACCATCGGGCCGCGCAGTTACATCGTGTTGGCGGCGGTGCCGGCGGATCTCGAGGCGGTGCACGGATTGTCCGACGTCGTGGCCTACGAAGGACGGCTCCCGAACGATGGCGGCGCCGTCCGCCTGCGGAACGAACAGGACGCGGTGATGTGGGAGACGTCGTATTCCGACGAGGCGCCCTGGCCGGCGGCCCCGGATGGCGCGGGTCATTCGCTGGTGCTCGCGCGGGCCAGCCTGGGCGAGCGCGATCCCGGGGCCTGGACGGCCAGCGCCGAGCTGGACGGCTCGCCCGGACGGGCCGAGGGGGTCCCGGATCGACCCTTGCGCACCGTGGTCATCAACGAGTGGCTCGCCCGCACCTCCGCTCCGGGCGCGACGGATTTCATCGAGTTGTTCAACTACGGGACCGAACCCATGACGCTCGACGGGGCCGTGCTCACGGACGATCCGGCGGTGGATCGGTTCCGGGTGCCGGCGGGAACCGTGCTGCCGCCCCGGGGGTTCGTGCGGTTCGACGAGCGGGAGTTGGGATTCGCCCTGGATGCCGCCGGGGAAACCGTGTTCCTCCGGCACGGGACCTCGGGCGTCGTCGTCGACGCCGTTCGGTTCGGCGGTCAATCGGACGGCGTTTCGTTCGGGAGGCATCCCGACGGGGCGCCATGGTTTTCGGCCCTGGCGGAGCCGACGCCCGGGGAGGCCAACGCCGTGGCTCGTGAGCGCGCGGTGGTGTTGAACGAGATCATGTACGAACCGCCCGGAGGCGAAACCGCCGCCGAGTTCGTCGAGCTGCGCAACCTCACCGCGCGCCCCATTCCCCTGGGCGGGTGGCGGCTGGACGGCGGCATCGGGTTCGAGTTTCCGCCCGGCGCGCTCCTGCCGGCAGCGGGGTACGTCGTGGTGGCCAGGGACCCCGTCCGACTGCGCGGCCTGCATTCGGCGCTCGGCACGGAGAACAGCTTCGGACCCTACGACGGCGCGCTGGCCAACGCGGGGGATCGCGTCGTGCTTTCGAGGCCGGAGGCCATCGTGACCACCGACGCCGCCGGGGCCGTGACCACGCGGGTGCTGCGGATCGTCGTCGACGAGGTGGATTACCGGCCCGGCGGGCGGTGGCCGCGGTGGGCCGCGGGCGGGGGCAGCAGCATGGAACGCGTGGACCCGCGCCTCGACGGGCGGCTGCCGGAGGCCTGGGCGGACAGCGACGAATCGACGCGGTCCGGCTGGGTGACGGTTTCCGCGACGGGCACCGCCGACCTCGGGAACGGGACCGCGAATTCCCTCGAACTCCTCCTGCTGGGCGCCGGCGAGTGCCTGATCGACGACGTGCGGGTCGTGCGGGCGAACGAGGGCAATCGCGTCACCAACGGCACCTTCCAAACCGGACTGGCTCCGTGGGTGCCGCAGGGCAACCAGTCGCGGTCCGAGTGGCGTGCGGACGGTGGTTTCGGGGATTCCGCGTGCCTGCTGCTGCGGGCGACGGGACGGGGCGACACGGCGAACCGGGTGCGGACGCCGCTGACCGCGTCGATTCCCTCGGGTTCGCAGGTCACGCTGACGGCGCGGGCCCGGTGGCTCAGGGGTAGTCCCGAGTTGCTGCTGCGCCTGCATGGGAACTGGCTGGAGGCGGTGACGAACGTGCTCGCCGTGCGCGCCCTCGGCTCGCCGGGGCGGGGCAACCCCTCGCTCGGTCGCGCGGCGGCGCCCGCGATCTCCGAGGTGCGCCATCATCCGGCCCTGCCGGCCAGTCGCCAGGACGTGACGGTGACGGCGCGCATCGACGATCCGGACGGCCTCTCCGCCTTGCTGCTGCGATACCGCATCGATCCGCGTCCGGACTGGGTCACGACGAACCTGGTGCATCGCGGGGCCGGCCTGTATTCGGCCACGATCCCCGGGCAGACCAACGGCGTGCTGGCGGCCTGGTATCTCGAAGCCACGGATGCCGGGGAATCCGCCCTGGCCACACGCCGGTTTCCGGCGGACGCGCCGCGCCGGGAGGCGCTGGTGCGCTGGGGCGAGCCGGCGGCGCACGCCTCGTTCGGTTCGTATCGGATCTGGGCGACCCAGGCCACGATTGACGCATGGCGACGCCGGGAAAAGCTGAGCAACGATCTGCTCGACGTCACGGTCGTCCTGGGCCGGGAGCGGGTCGTGTACAACGTGGGGGCCCGGTACAGCGGGAGTCCGTACCACGCCCCCGGGTACGATTCGCCGACGGGAAATTTCTGCGACTACCAGCTGACGTTTCCGGAGGACGACGTCGCGTACGGGGACACGGACATCAACCTGGTGCAGGCGGGCAACGGCTGCTGCGAGGGCACGCTGCTGCGGGAGCAGATGTCGTATGCCATCGCGCGCAAGCTGGGCATTCCGTACAACCACACGCGGCACGTCCACGTCTTCCTCAACGGCCTGCGCCGGGCGCCGATGCTCATGATCGATTCCCAGCAGGCCAATTCGGACCTCGTGAAGCAGTGGTGGCCCGACGCGGCCCGGGTCGGGGACGGCGACCTGCACAAGATCGCGCTGTGGTTCGAGTTCAACGACGCCGTGACCTCGTTCGAACCCGTCGGCGCGTCCTTCGGCAATTTCGTGTCCGGGGGCCGGAAGAAGCTGGCGCGCTATCGCTGGAACTGGCCGCGACGGGCCGCGCAGCATGACATCCACAACTACACGAACCTCTTCGCGCTGCACGATGCCATGCTCTACACCGGGACCGGCACGAACTACACGCAGCGTCTCGAACCCGTCGTGGACGCCGACAACTGGGCGCGCACCGTCGCCGTCGAGCATCTCATCGGCAACCCCGACAGCTTCGCGTACGGCGGCGGCCAGAACATGTTCGTGTACAAGCCCGAGGGCGGGCGCTGGAGCTTCCTGCTGTGGGACATCGACTTCGCGTTCCAGGTCGAGACGCCCTCCACGTCCGTCTTCACGTTCGGGGGCGGCGACCTGGAGCGGTTCCTGCGTCACCCGCCGTTCTTCCGGTACTATTACCGCGCGCTCCGCGAGGCCCTGGACGGCCCGCTGTCCGCCGCGTATTCCACGCCCTATCTGGATGCCCGATACAACGCGTTCCGGGCCGCCGGGTTCGCGCCCGAATCCCCCCAGACCATCAAAACCTTCCTCACCGGGCGGCGCACCTACCTCGCCGGCCAGCTGGCGCGGATGCGCTTCTCCCCGCGCCTGATCACCACGAACTCGCTCGTTACCACGGCCAATCCCGTCGTCCTCGCCGGCGTCGCGCCGCCCGAGGTCGGCGCCATCACCGTCAACGGCCTGCCCTGGTCCGTCCAGTGGACCACGGTCACCAACTGGACCCTCCGCCTCCCGCTCGCGCCGGGCGTCCATTCCCTCGTCCTCGGTGCCGTCGACCCGCGGGGCGTGCCCTTGCCCGACTTCGAGGTCCCCGTCACCGTCGAGTTCCAGGGCACCCCCGATCCCGCGCTGGGCGTCGTGTTCATCAACGAATGGCTCGCCGACAACCGGACGGCGGAACGGGATCCGGCCGACGACGACTTCGACGATTGGATCGAACTGCACAACACCGGCGGCGTCCCGTTGAATCTCGCCAACTACGTCCTCTCCGACAGCCCCACCAACCGGACCCACTGGCGGTTCCCGGGCGGGTCCATCGTCCCCGCCCGCGGCTTCCTCCGGGTCTGGGCGGATGGGGAAACCAACCAGACCGCCGGCGTGGGCCGATTGCATGCCGGATTCCGGCTCGACCGCGACGGCGAGACCATCGCGTTCTTCAACCCGGCGGGCCTGTTGCTCGACCGCGTGACGTTCGGACCGCAGGAGACGGATGTGGCCGGGGGACGATTCCCGGACGGCGCGCCCTGGGCGGGGCAGTTGCTGCGACCGACGCCCGGGATGCCCAACGCGGCCGCGCGGGCCGCGCTGGCGGCGGAGTTGACCGCCGTGGCCGATCCCGGTGCCCATGCCCTGCAGCTCCGGTGGTCGACGGTGCCGGGGTTCCGGTACCGACTCGAATCCGCGGCGGAACTGGGTTCCGCGGGGGCCTGGACGACGATTCAGGACCAGGTCGCCAACGGATCCGACTCCACGGTCACCGTCGACCTCGCGGAGCACGACCGCCTGTTCTTCCGGGTCGTCGCGGGGGACTGAACTGCGGTCGTTTGGGGCCCGCGACGGATTCCCCGCCATGGCGTCCGCGCGTCGGCAGGCCGAGTTGCGGGGCGATCGACGCAGGCGAAAGGAGAGGAGAAGCCGGCGACCCGGCAGTCGCCCGCCCCATGGCGAGTCATCACGCCGCTGGACAGGCCGGGGCCGGGACGCGAAGTTCCGTCGCTCGTCGAGCCAGGAGGTGGAGGCGTACGACGGGCGCGCATGCGAGTTTCAAACGATTTCTCTTGGCCCGGCACGATCCGGGACTGGTGGGTGACGGGCTGGGTGTTGCTGGCCGGAGGCTGGGTGGGCGCCCAGCCGGCATCGGAGCCGGTTCCGGCACCGCTGAATGCAGGGACCGAGACCGGCGGGTATGTGATCGACATCGGGAATCGCGAGTGGGTGCGGGCGGCCTACCGGAGCGCGTATCTCGCGTCGGAAGGCGTGCCGTCGGGCTGGACGGGGAGCCAGGCCACGTGCACGCCGGGTACCACGACGGCGGAGTTCAAGGCGTCGGTGGTGCAGCGCATCAACTACATGCGGGCCATGGCGGGCGTGCCCGCCTGGATCGCGTTCTCGGACGTCTACAACACGAAGTGCCAGGCGGCCGCGCTGATCCTGAGCGGTTTGGGCAGGATCGATCACTTTCCGCCCCCTTCGGCTCCCTGCTATTCGCCGGAGGGCGCGGAAGCCGCGGCCCGTGCCAACATCGTGGTCAGCGCCTTCGGTCCCGAGGCGGTCGACATCTATATCCGCGATCACGGCAACAACAACGAGGCGGTGGGCCATCGCCGCCGACTCTTCTACCCGAACGCGCGGACCATGGGCACCGGGGACGTTCCCCTCGGCGCGGGGGGGCTGCCCGCGAACGCGATCTGGGTCTTCGACGATACGGCCGTGGTGACCCGCCCGGCGACGCGGGAGCCGTTCGTGGCCTGGCCCCCGCCGGGTTACGTGCCGTACCGGTTCGTCTGGCAGCGCTGGTCCGTGAGCCTGCCCGACGCGAATTTCCAGGGCGCGTCCGTCCAGATGACGAGCAATGGCATTCCCGTGGGGACGGTGGTGCTTCCGGTGGCGGAGGGAAAAGCCGATCCCACGCTGGTCTGGGCCTTGCAGGGCACCGATCCGCTGCTCTACGGCACGCACGAGCGCCCGAATGCGGACGTGCTGTACGGGGTCACCGTCCGAAACGTCCGGGTGGGCAACGTATCCCGCGACGTGAGTTACACCGTCCGGGTCTTCGATCCCGACGCCCCCGCCCCTCCCGCGCCCGCCCCCGTGGTGACCGGTCCGGCCCAGGCCAGGGTCGGGGAGCCGGTCACGTTCTCCCTCTCAACGTTGCCGTGGGCCGAGGGCTACTCCCTCCAGCGCCAGAGCATCCTGACCACGAACTTCACCGAGGGCGCCGAGGTGGATTTGAGCCGCTTCGAAGTGGCGACCGCGACGGGGTACGAGGTGCGCGTGACGAACTACAAGGCTTCGGGCAACTACGCCTTTCGCCTCGGGCACCCGAGGCCCGGGGATCAGGTGCTGACCTTCCGTCCCGAGGTCGTGCCCGGACCGGGCTCCACGCTGTCGTTCGCGTCGCGACTCGCGCGCGGGACCTCCAACCAGGTGGCCCGGGTCCAGATTTCCGAAAACGGGGGCGACAATTGGACCGAGGTCTACACGCAGCCCGGCAATCCCGCGGCCCCCGAGGGCGTGTTCGCACGACGAACGGTTTCCCTCGCGGCCTTCGCCGGAAAGGTGGTTCGCATCCGGTTCCTCTTCACGCTGGTCTCGGGTTCCTTCACCTCGACGTTGATCGCGACCTCCGGCTGGTTCCTGGACGACATCGAGATCGCCGGCGGCGAGACCTACGGCGCCACCGAGATCGTGGAACTGGGAGCCGTACCGCAGGGAACCCTGGCCTGGCCGACCACCGGCCTTCACGCAGTGCGTGGCCGCGCGCGCGGGTTCGGCAACCTGCCCCTCGCCTGGGGTCCCGCGCAACGCGTCTCCGTGCTGCCCTCGACGACCCCCACCGTGGCTTTCCGGGGACCGCCCGCCCGGGCCGGCGCGGGTTTCCGTCTCGAATTCACCGGAAGCGCACTGCCGTCCGGCGCGACGTTCTCCCTGCTTCGGGCCCCGTCACACGCCGGTCCCTGGGTCCGGGACGGTGCGGCCGTGCTGACGATTCTGCGTCCGGATGCCGAATACCGATTCGAGACCCCGGTGGGTGCGGCCCCGTCCGGCTTCCTCCGAATCTCCTCCCCCTGAGACAGGCTCTGAGGCGCGTCCGCACGGCCGTGTTCTTGTCATTGGCGGACGATCCGGCCCCGTCTACCGTCGTGCCGCGTCACGTCGCGCCACGCCGTCCGGCCAGGGTGCCGCGCCCCGATCCATCCGTATGCCCCTCAAGCTCATTTCGACCGACTTTGACGGCACGATCTTCTCCGAGTTCGCCGATCCGCCGATCCCGCCGACGTTGGTGCGACTGTTGCAGATCCTCCAGAAGCGGGGGGTGCTGTGGGTGATCAACACGGGCCGGGACCTGGGCAGCCTGATGGAGACGCTGGCGCGCTCGCAGCTTCCCATCCAACCGGATGTCCTGGTGCTGGTGGAACGGGAGATCCATGTGCACCGCGAGAGCCGCTACGTCCCGATGGCGTCGTGGAACGGCGCGTGCGCGCGGGATCACAAGGAACTGTTCGACCGGGTGTCCGCTGACGTGCCCGTCCTCGCGGGGGGACTCCAGGCGCGTCATCCGCAGGCCACCTTCTACGAGGATGCCTTCTCGCCCCTGTGCGTGCAGGCACAGTCGAAGACGGAGGCCGACGCGATCCAGCAGGAGCTGGAGCGTTTCGCGAAGGGCATCGCGGGGCTCGAGGTGGTGCGCAACGACGTCTATATCCGCTTCTGCCATGCCGCCTACAACAAGGGCACGGCGCTGGCGGAGATCGCGCGCCGGCTGAAGGTCACGCCCGACGAGATCCTGGCGGCGGGGGACCACTACAACGACCTGCCCATGCTGGATCCCATCCGGGCCAAATGCCTCGTCGCCCCGGCCAACGCCATCGAGGAAGTCCAGGAACAGGTCCGGGCGGCCGGCGGTTACATCAGCGCGCGCCCCGCCGGCGAGGGCGTGGCCATCGGGATCGAGTACTACCTCGAGCGCACCCGCTGACCTCGGGCGTGATGCCCTCGCTGCGGTCCCTCGGTCGCCGGCCCCCGTTCCCCGACGCGCTCGATGGAGGTCGGGCGCCCGCCCCTCTCCGCAAGCGAAGTCGCGGAGCGACGTTCGATGGTTGCCGGGGCCTTCAGGCCCCGATTTTGCGGTTGGGGCCCGCGACCGCCAAGTCGCGGGTCGATCGAAGCAGGGGAAACGAGAAGGGAAACCGGTGACTCGGCCCGCCGTCGCGCGGACGCTTTGGCGGGGAGCCAGTCGCCGGTGCCACGACGCCGTTCCGCACCGGACTTTGCCAGTCGCCCGGGTCACGGACGCGCGACCGGCAGGATCAGGTGCGACGGGTGGCGCGCGTCCACGTACACGTGGTTGCGGGCCTTGCGGGACTCGGTTCCCACGCGGAACCCGGCGCCGGTGTTGGGATTGGGATCGAAGCCCGGGGCGGAACTCGAGGTCACGTGGACGCGGAGCGCGTGTCCGCGCTGGAAGATCACGCTCGTCGACCAGAGGTCCACGTCGAGTTCGGTCACCCGCCCCGGGGTGAGCGGGCGCTCGACGTCCGTCCCGTTCCGGAAGCGCGTCCGGAGCATGCCCTCGCAGAGGTTGAACGAGCGGCCGTCCGGATACACGTCGCAGAGACGGACGAAGAAGTCCGTGTCCGGTGCGTCGCTGGCCACCCAGAGCCGCGCCCGGACGCGGCCGGTGACTTCGAGGGGTTCGGCCAGCGGGGCGGTGGTGAAAACCAGGACGTCGTCGCGGCCTTCGATCTTCCGTTGATCCATGGGGCCGGAGGGCAGGGTGAGTTGGATTCCCCCCACCGTGGGCACCGGGTTCGCGGGATCGTGGGTGTAGGCGAGCGGGTCGACGCGCGAGGCGGGGCGCCGGGTCGTCAGCGTCCGGTCCGCTCCGAGATAATAACGCGTTTCCGCGGTGGGCACGGGCGGCCAGGTGGATGCGGACCGCCACGCGTTGCCCGGGGCGGTGGGATCGGCGACATCCCCGATGACGTAGTAACGCACCGCCGGGTCGTCTCCGGCCCCGTTCTCCAGACCTTTCAACTGCCGGTCGAACCATCGCCAGGCGTCCTCGGTATCGCCCGGAGGATTCCTGCCCTCGGGAAACTTCAATTCCCCGGCCTTGTCCTGGAGGACCCCATGGGACCACGGCCCCATGATCAGTTTCTGCCGGCCCCGCGCCCCGCGGGCGCCCCGCTGCTGGTAGCCGACGAATGCATCGATCGTCGCCTGCGCGAAGATGTCCCACCACCCCCCGATGTGCACCCCGGCGGCGGAAACGCGTCCGTAGCGGCGCGAGACGTCCCGGGCCCGCCAGTACTCGTCGTACCGCGGGTGCCCCACCCAGATCCCCAGGGCGTTGGTGTCGAATTTCACCCCCCGGAGCCAGTCCTCGATCATCGATTTCCGGAAGATGCCCCCGATGTAGACGACGTCGTGGAGGTTGGGGGCCCCGACGACCAGGTGTTGCGCCAGCACCCCGGGCACGCCCGTTCCGGCCATCTGAAACTGGGTGATGGCCCCGGCCGAGCCGCCCATCGTCCCGATCTTCCCGTCGCACCACGACTGCACCTGGACCCAGCGCACCAGGTCCTCCCCGTCCGGCCCGTCGAGGTGGAACGGCAGGTTCTCGCCCTTCGAGGCAAAGCGCCCGCGCGTGTCCTGAACCACGACCGCGAATCCGCGCCGGGTGCCGTCCCGGCCCAGGCCCGCCGCGCCGTCCTTGTTGTACGGCGTCCGGACCAGCACGGCGGGGAAACGGCCCTCCGCCGCCGGGAGGTACACATCGGTGGCGAGCTCCACGCCGTCGCGCGCCGGCATCATTTCGGTGCGGCGCAGGGGTTCGGCTGCGGGGGCGGGGGGCAGGACAACGGTCCAGACCAGGGCGCCGAGCAGGGCGCGGATGGCCGGTCCGACGGGGGAATGCATGGGCTTCGCTAGGCCACCGCCCCGCCGGGGTCAAGGCGCGTTTCGGGCGACGTCCGAGTCGCCGGCTTCCCATCGGCGTCGGGGCGTTGTTCAATCCGCGCGCGCCTCGTCCGATCCGTTCCATGAACCGCCCAGCGCAACCGCATCGCCCGCCGACCGGGCAGCCCACGGTTCAAGGACGCGCCACGTTGCCTGATCCCGGAGAACCTCCCCTGCCATGAAACTCCAGCTGCTCGACTGGGTCATCGTCGCCGGCACCCTGCTGGTCTGCTTCCTGCCCGCGCTGTTCTTTGGCCGGCGCGCCGGCCGGAGCACCTCGGAGTTCTTCGGCTCGGGCCGGGCCGTTCCCTGGTGGCTGGCCGGCCTGTCGATGGTGGCCACGACGTTCAGCAGCGACACCCCGAACCTCGTCACCGACATCGTGCGGCGCAATGGGGTGGCCGGGAACTGGGTCTGGTGGTCGTTCACGCTCACCGGCCTGGCGACGGTGTTCTTCTACGCCCGGCTCTGGCGGCGGTCGGAGGTGCTGACCGACCTCGAGTTCTACGAGATCCGCTACTCGGGGAAGGCCGCGGGCATGGTGCGGGGTTTTCGGGCCCTGTACCTCGGGCTGTTCTTCAACTGCGTGATCATGGCCACGGTCAACCTCGCGGCCTGCAAGATCGCCAACGTCCTGTTCGGACTCCCGCGCTGGCAGACCCTCGCCCTGGTCGGCCTGCTCAACGTCGCCTTCGCCGCCCACTCCGGCCTGTGGGGGG
>CAZSOV010000032.1:0-40253 GCA_964608505.1 uncultured Verrucomicrobiota bacterium | reverse complement strand
GGCTGGAAGCATCGCGGAAGCGACAGGCAACAACTGGCGCTGGGTGATGGGGGGGCCGTCGCTGGTGCTGGGGGGGATCCTGGTGATGTGCTTTTTCGTGCTGCCGCGCGGGGCGGCGGGCGGGGAGGGGGAGGACGTCGTTCCGGCAGGACAGGTCCGAGCGGGCACCCGGGGAACCGGGTTCGACTGGCAACAGTTGCGGGAGTTGTTCCGGGTGCGGCAGTTCTGGGTGGTGTGCGCCTTGAGTTTCACGCTCACCCTGCTGCGCGAGACGTTCAACACGTGGACCGTGGACTTCTTCAGGACGGAGGGCGGGGCGGATGTGTCGAACCGGATCGCGGCGTTCCTGTCGACGGGATTCGACGTGTGCGGGGCGGTGGGCATCCTGTTGCTCGGTTGGGTGTTCGGGAGGGTGACGGCGCAACAGCGCCGGACGCTCCTGTTCCTCATTCTGGCGGTGCTGGCGACGGTGCTGTTCGCGCTGCCGGTGCTGGCCCGTCAGGGATTGGGCATGGCCACGATGGCGGTGGGGGTGGTGGGGTTCCTGACGTACGGGCCCTACAGCCTGCTGGCGGGGGTTTTGGCACTCGAGATTCGGGGGCGGGGTTACGTGGCCACGGTTTCGTGCCTGGTGGATGCGACGGGGTATCTGGCGGCCGGGCTGGCGGGAGCGCAATTCGGCTGGCTGCTGGACCGGGGCGGGTACGGGCTGGCGTTCCAGTGTCTGGCGGTCCTGGCGATGGTATCGGCGGTGCTCTGCCTGTTCCTGTACCGGGGCGCGGCGCGGCAAAAGCGTTGATCGTCCGCAGGCGGGCCGGTCCAATGCGGCATGCGCTTTTCGCGACACTTCCGGTCGGGACGGATCATGGCCCTCGGCCTGTGGGCGGCGTGCCTGGTGGCAGGGGGCCGGGCGATGGCGGCGGCGGCGGCACCTCCGGCGCCGTACGGGCCGGTGCCCACGGCGCGGCAATTGCAATGGCACGGGATGGAGTTTTACGGGTTTCTGCATTTCACGGTGAACACGTTCACCGACAAGGAATGGGGATACGGGGACGAGAGTCCGGCGGTGTTCAACCCGACCGACTTCGACGCGGACCGGATCGTGCGGGTGGCGAAGGAGGCCGGGATGCGGGGCTTGGTGCTGACGGCGAAGCATCACGACGGATTCTGTCTTTGGCCTTCGAAGTACACGGAACATTCGGTGAAGCATTCGCCCTGGCGCGGCGGGCAGGGGGACGTGGTGCGCGAGGTTTCGGAGGCCTGTCGGAAGCAGGGATTGCGCTTCGGCTTGTATTTGTCGCCCTGGGATCGGAACCACCGGGACTACGGGCGTCCGGAATACCTGACCTACTACCGGAACCAGTTGCGGGAATTGCTGACCTCCTACGGGGAGTTGTTCACGGTGTGGTTCGACGGGGCGAACGGGGGCGACGGATTCTACGGCGGGGCGAGGGAAAAGCGGCAGATCGACAACCGGACGTACTACGACTGGGAGAACACGTGGAAGATCGTGCGGGAATTGCAGCCCATGGCGTCGATGTTCAGCGACGCGGGCCCGGATTTTCGGTGGGTCGGCAACGAACGCGGTTACGCGGGCGATCCCTGCTGGGCGACGCTGGACATGACGCGTCCGGGGCGGATACCCGGGGGCACGAGCGAGGGGTTGACCTCGGGGGATCGCCCGGGGACGGCCTGGGTGCCGGCGGAATGCGACGTGTCGATCCGTCCGGGCTGGTTCTATCACCCGGGCGAGGATGGGCGGGTGAAGACGCCGAAACAGCTCCTCGACATTTACTACGCCTCGGTGGGTCGGGGCGCGTGCCTGAACCTGAATCTCCCGCCCGACCGGCGGGGGTGGATCCACGAGAATGACGTGGCCGCGCTCAAGGAGTTCCGGCGGATTTTGGACCTGACGTTCGGGAAGAACCTGGCCGCGAAGGCGGAAGTCAAGGCGAGCGCGGTGCGGGGCCGGGGTCGGGCCTATGCCGGGAGCCGGTTGCTGGATGGTTCGCTCGAGACGTACTGGGCGACGGACGACGCGGTGCGGGAGGCCGAACTGGAATTCCGCCTGCGGAGGCCGGCGGAGTTCGACGTGATCGAACTTCGCGAGTACCTGCCGGCGGGCCAACGCGTGGAAGCATTCGTCGTGGAGGTGCGGTCGGAGAAGCAATGGAAGGAGATCGCGAAGGGCACGAGCATCGGGAACCGGCGGTTGATCCGGTTGCCCGGGAAGGTGTCCTCGGACCAGGTGCGGTTGCGGATCACGGGCGCGGCGGCGGGCCCGGCGCTCTCCGAGTTCGGGTTGTACGCGCAACCGTGAAATGGCCCGATCCGGGCGCGTTGTACTTCGCCCTCCAGCATTTCGGCGTTGCGGTCAGCGCGGTGGCCGGGGTGTTGGCGGCGCGGGGTCGGCGCGTCGATCTGTTCGGCGTGGTGGTGCTGGCCCTGGTGACGGCGCTGGGCGGGGGAACCATCCGCGACATCTGCCTGGGGGCGACGCCGGTGTTCTGGATCCAGGACTGGCGGTATGCCGCGACCTCGGTGGCGACGGGCATGGTGGCCTTCGCATGGGTGCGGAGGATGACCCCGCTTTTGAAGTATCTGGAGGTCGCGGATGCCTTCGCGCTGGCGTTGTTCACCATCGTCGGGGCCGGCAAGTGTCTCGGTTTCGGCGTGAACGGCGCGATCGCGGTGGTTCTGGGAACCGTGACGGGGGTGGCGGGCGGGGTGTTGCGGGATGTGTTGCTGAACGAGTTGCCGCTCGTGTTCCGTCCGGAGATCCGACTGTACGCGACGGCGGCGCTGATGGGCGCGACCGTTTACGTGGTCGCCCAACATTACGCGCCCGGAGCGGACTGGCCGATGATCGCGGGGGTGGTGGCGATCCTCGGCATCCGACTGGCCGCCATTCGCTGGGCGCTGTCGTTGCCTGTCATCGAAGGGGAGAAGGGCGAGGGCAACTCCCGGGGGGACGGGGCGGACGGAGGATAGGATAGGGGCGGGGCGGGGGCGGCGCAGGGCAATGGGGTCAGCATGAGCGATGGACATTCCTCCCGGGCGGGGGATTCGCACCCTGGCGTGCCCGTCCCGGGGCCTTCGGATCGGCCCTGAATGTCAAATGTCGATGTCTGACCCCATTGCCGGGGCTTCGCGGTGCGAGGGGGTGGTCATTGGCCTCGCGTTGGGGCGGGCGGGTCTGGCAGACTTGACGGCCCCTGCGGACGGGGTCTCGGGTGGGCGAGACCGGGCCGGAGGGGCAAACCGATCTAGTCCAGACCATCCATGTCCACGTCCGTGATGACCTCCGCGCAGGTCCGCCAGTCGTTCCTGGATTTCTTCCGTTCGAAGCAACACACCCTCGTGCCGTCGTCGAGTCTGATGCCGGACAGCCCGAACCTGTTGTTCACGAACGCGGGGATGAACCAGTTCGTGCCGATCTTCCTGGGGGAACGGCGTCCGGACGTCTCGAAGTGGGCGGGGGCGGTGCCCTCGCTGGACACGCGGGCGGCGGACACGCAGAAGTGCATCCGGGCGGGGGGGAAACACAACGACCTGGACGACGTGGGATTGGACACGTACCACCACACGTTCTTCGAGATGCTGGGGAACTGGTCGTTCGGGGACTACTTCAAGAAGGAGTCGCTCGAGTGGGGGTGGGAGTTGATCACGCGGGTGTGGAAGTTCCCGGCGGATCGCCTGTACGCGACGGTCTACCTGCCGGACCGGGCGAAGGGGGACCCGGCGGATTTCGACCAGGAGGCGTACGACATCTGGGCGCGGCTGTTCCGGGAGGCGGGGCTGGACCCGGCGAAGCACATCGTGAACGGGGGGAAGAAGGACAATTTCTGGATGATGGGCGACACGGGGCCGTGCGGGCCGTGTTCGGAGATCCACGTCGATCTGACCCCGGCGGGGGACACGCGGGGGGCGCTGGTGAACCGGGGCACGGCGGAGTGCATCGAGATCTGGAACCACGTCTTCATCCAGTTCAACGCCAACCCCGACGGCACCTTCTCGCCGCTGCCGGCACGGCACGTCGACACCGGCATGGGGTTCGAGCGCGTGACCTCGATCATCCAGGGCACGAAGGGCTTCACCGATTTCGCGAACGCGAAGATCTCGAACTACGAGACCGACGTGTTCCGTCCGATCTTCGACGAACTGGAGCGCCTGAGCGGGAAGCGGTACGGGTCGACGCTGCCGCGGTCGGGCAGCACGGGCGACACCGAGCAGGAACGGAACGACGTGGCGTTCCGGGTGATCGCGGACCACATCCGGACGCTGGGTTTCGCGATTGCCGATGGCATCCAGCCGGGGAACACGGACCGGAACTACGTCCTGCGGCGCATCCTGCGGCGGGCGGTGCGGTACGGACGGTCGCTGGGGTTCCGGGAGCCGTTTTTCTTCAAGCTGGCGGACGTGCTGGCGGCGACGATGGGCGACGTGTTTCCGGAGATCCGGTCGCGCGCGGGGCACGTGAAGGAGGTGTTGCGGCTGGAGGAGGAGGCGTTCAACCGGACGCTCGACAAAGGCATCGCGCTGTTCAACGAGGCGGCGCTGTTCGGGAACATCACGGGGGCGTTCGCGTTCAAGCTGTACGACGAGCAGGGCTTCCCGCTGGACCTGACGGAGTTGATGGCGCGGGAGCGGGGGCTGAAGGTGGACGTGGCCGGGTTCGACGCCCTGATGGAGGCGCAGCGGGCGCGGGCGCGGGCGGCGCAAAAGAAGCAGGTCATCGAGCTGTCACAGGTCGAGTCCCAGGTGCCGACGCGGTTCGTGGGCTACGACAGCCTTGAGACCGGGGCGCGGGTGGTGGAGGTCGTGGAGTTGAAGGATCGGACGGCGGTGATTCTGGACGTCTCGACGTGCTACGCCGAGATGGGCGGGCAGGTGGGCGACACCGGGGAGATCACGGGATCGGGCCGGATGTGGCGGGTGACGAACACGCAGAAATCGGGGCACACCTGGCTGCACTTCATCGAGGGCGGGGAGGCGCCGGGGGTGGACGGGATGGTCACGTTGACGGTGGACCGGGCGCGGCGGGCGGCGATCCAGCGGCACCACACGGTGACGCATCTGCTGCACTGGGCGCTGCACGAGGTGGCGGGCGCGGAGGCCTCGCAGAAGGGGTCGTTCGTGGGACCGGAGAAGCTGACGTTCGACTTCAACAGCGCGCCTCTGACCGCGGGGCAGGTGGCCGACCTCGAGCGGCTGGTGAACGAGCGGATCGTGGAGAATGCCGCGGTGAGCTGGACGGAGGTGGCGTACGCCGACGTGAAGGCGCGTCGGGACGTGATGCAGTTCTTCGGGGACAAGTACGGGGAGATGGTGCGCGTGGTGCAGATCGGGGGGCGTCCGTCGGCGCTGGACGGGTACAGCATGGAGCTGTGCGGTGGCACGCATGCGCGGGCGACCGGGGAGATCGGGTTGTTCCGCATCGCCGCCGAGTCGGCCATCGCGGCGGGCGTGCGCCGGATCGAGGCGGTGGCGGGCCTGACCGCGTTTGACGTCATGCGGGCCGACCGCGAGCTGATCCGGACGCTGGCCGGCAAGGTGAACGCGCCGTTGCACGAGCTGGAGAAGAAGGTCGACGCCGTGCTGGCGCAGCAGAAGGAACTGGAAAAGGCGCTGCGAACCGCGCAGCAGCGGAACGCGTCCAACGCCGCGAGCGAGTTGCTCGGACGGGCGGTCACGATCCACGACGTGCCGGTGATCACCCACAACCTGGGGGACACGGACGGCGACTTCCTGCAGCTCGTCGCGGAGGCGCTCCGGACCCGGTTCCCGGGCGTGATCGTCCTCGGCGGTGGATCGGAGTCGGCGGTGGCGCTGGTCGCGGCGGTGTCGCCCGAGTACAGCAAGCGGGTGCAGGCGGGAAAGATCATCCAGGCCATCGCGCCCCTCGTGGGCGGGAAGGGGGGAGGACGGCCCGATTTCGCGCGGGGCGGCGGCAAGGATGTGGCGGGTCTCGACGCGGCACTGGCCAAGGCACGGACATTGATCTAGAAGGAAAACCAGGCAGCGCGAGATCAACCGATCAAACCTAACAACGAGGACAACATGGATTGCAGCCGGGCGCGAACGACGGATCCGACGGAGTGGGTGAGGACATGTCCCGAACTCTCGGCACCCATCGCTGAGAAGGTGCGGGAGTGGATGCGGACCTGGGAGCCGGACCTGACCGAATCGATCAAGTGGAACATGCTGTGTTACTCGGGACGGAAGGGCGTGGTGGGATTGAGCGGGTGCCAGAAGTTTCTCGGGCTCACTTTTTTCCGGGGGGCGGAACTGCCGGACCCGACCGGGCTGTTCGTGGCGGGCAAAAACGCGGCGAACATCCGCACGGCCCGCATCGCCAAGCTCGAGGGGTACAACGTCGCGGCCCTGAAGGCCCTGGTGCGCGCCGCGGCGGCGTTGGACGGGAACGACGACGTCCCGCCTCCGCTGCGCGTGCCGCGTCCGGACCTGCCGATGCCGGAGGATCTGGCGGCGGCGCTGAAGAAGGACGCGAAGGCGGCCACGGGCTTTGATCGGTTGTCGCCGACGTGCAAGCGCGAGTACGTGCTGTGGATCAACGGGGCGAAGCGTCCCGAGACGCGGGTGCAACGGGTGGCGGACACGCTCACCGCGGTGAAGGCGGGCAAGGTGTGGCTGCGACGGAAGGAGGCGTTGGGCGGGAAGGCCGGGGCGTGAAGCCGTCGCTGGCGGAGGAGTCGCGGCGACTGGCGGCCTCCTGGATGCGGCACGAGGACGGGATGCTGCGGGACTACCTGGCGAGCGGGGTGCAGGACCCGTGGCTGAATCCGCAGAGCATGCAGGCCCGGCATTTCCTCGCGGAACGGGTCCTCGGGCGGGGAGTCGCGGGTTGGGCGGCGCGGGAGGCGCGGTTCGCGGCCGGCATCCGGTGGCTGTGGGATGGGGGACGGCGGGACGGGGACGGGGATTGGTTCGCCGCGGTGGGGCATGCGTTGAACCGCGGGGCGGACGATGCGGAAGGGACGGAGATTCCCCGGTACGTACGGGACGACTTCGCGGCGCTGCCGTGCGAGGTTGACGGGGTGACCGTGCCGAACCATGCCCGACGCGCGTGCGAGGCGGGACTGGCCGGGGGAACGTTCGAGGAGGCCCGGTCCTGGTTCGCGCCCGTGTGGAAGGCGGCGCTCGAAGGGCTTCCTCCGGCAGGACTTTCGGTGCTGGAACCCGCCTGCGGTTCGGCCAATGACTTCCGGGTCTGGGACGCCTTCGGGCTTGCGCGGCACGTGGATTATGTCGGGTTCGACCTGTGCGAACGGAACGTGGCGAACGCGCGGTCGCTGTTCCCAGGGGCGCGGTTCGAGGTCGGGAACGCCTACGAGATCGCGCAGGGGGACGGGAGCTTCGACGCGGTGATCGTGCACGACCTGTTCGAGCACCTCTCGGAGGAGGGACTCGAGGTGGCCATGGGGGAGGTGACGCGGGTCGCTCGAGGTGCCTTGTTCCTGGGTTTCTTCCAGATGCACGAGGAGGACGAGCACCTGATCCGGCCCGTGGAGGACTACCACATCAACCGGTTGAGCCTGGGTCGGGTGCGGGCGTTCCTCGAGGCGCGCGGCTTCCGGACGCAGGCGGTGCACGTGGATTCGTGGCTGCGGGAGGAGTTGGGAGGCCGCGAGCCCTTCTACGAGGAATGGGCGTACGACGTGATGGCGTGGCGGCGGGCGGAGCGGTAGCGTGCCGGCACATGAACCTCGACCCCGAACTGGATCAACGACTGGCGCGGATCGAGGCGCACCTCGTCCACGTGGAGCGGATGAACGAGGAGTTGAACGGCGTGGTGATCGAGCAGGGGCGGGTCATTGCGAAGCTCCAGACCCAGCTTCGGCGGGTGGGGGAGTCGCTGGAGAACGCCGAGCGGGATCGGATCCAGGCGACGAACCCGAAGCCCCCGCATTACCAGTAGCGGTCGCCGTCGCGGTCGAGGCGGGGAGCGGTTCGAGCGCGGTCGGGTCCCATCCGCCGCCCAGCGCGCGGACCAACCGGACGGCCACGGACTGGCGCTCGCCCAGGAGCCGCGCGGCGTCGAGTTCGGTGGCGAGCAGGGTGCGTTGGGATTCGATGACGCCCAGGTAGTCGAGGATGCCCCCGTCGTAGCGGGCCCGGGCGAGCTGCTGGGTGCGTCGGGCGGCGTCGAGGGTGCGTTCGAGCGCGGCGGCCTCCCCGGCGAGCAGGCGGGCGGACGACAGGGAGTCCTGGACCTCGGCGAAGGCGACGAGCAGTTGCTGGCGGTAGCGGGCGATGGATTCCTCGAAGGCCGCGCGGGCCCGGGCGTGGTTGGCCCTGGTCCGACCGGCGGCGAAAATCGGCAGGGAAAGACTGGGACCGAGACTCCAGACCCGGCTGTCCCATTCGAACAGGGAATCGAGCTCGGCGCTGACGAACCCGGCTGATCCAGTGAGGCGCAGCACGGGAAAATAGGCGGCTTTGGCGACGCCGATGCGGGCGCTGGCGGCGGCCATCTGGCGTTCCGCGGCGGCGATGTCGGGGCGGCGCTCGAGGAGTTGGGAGGGCAAGCCCGCCGGGATGATCGGGACGCGGGCCGGAGCGGAGGGGGTGGTGGCTTCGGTCAGCCGGAATTCCGGGGCCGGAATGCCCAGGAGGATGGAGAGGGCGGTTTCCAGGGACTGACGCTGGCGTTCGAGGCGCAGCAGTTCGGTTTCGGTGGCGGCGACCTCGGTGTCGGCACGGGCGAGGTCCAATTCCGGGGCGTGGCCGGCCTCCACGCGGCCCTGGAGGATGGCGCGGCCTTCCTGGCGGAGGCCGAGGGAGCGCCGGACGACGGATCGCTGGCGGTCCACGGTACGGATGCGGAAATAGAGGTCGGCGACCTCGGCCTGGATGCCGAGGCGGGCATGATGGAAATCCGCGGCGCGGGCCTGGGCATCGGCGCGGGCGGCCTGGGACGAGCGGCGGATGCGGCCCCAGAGGTCGACTTCGTAGGAGAGGTCGAGCGGCGCCCGGAGGGTGGTGGCATGCGAGATGCCGAAATAGGGATCCTGATTGTTGGAGAACCGTTCGCGCCGGGCGTTGGGGGCGAGGTCGAGGGACGGCAGGTATTCGCTGCGGGCGAGGCGGGCGGCCGCCCGGGCCTGATCGAAGCGCGCGGCGGCGGCGCGGAGCGATTCGTTGGCGACGTCGGCTCGCGCCACGAGCGCTTCGAGCTCCGCGTCCTCGAAGAGCACCCACCACGAGTCCTTGGGCAGCGTGTCGGAGGGCGAGGCCTCCTTCCACTGGGCGGGGATGGCGTTCGTCGGCGGGTGATAGTCGGGCCCCACCGTGACGATCGCGGACGGGGCGGAGGGCGGGGCGAGGAGGATGCCGCCGGCGAGGAGGGTGCCGAGCACGGCGGTGGCGACGGAGGTCAGGTGTCCCGCGGCGTGGGGCGACCGCGGGCCCGCGGGCGGGAGGGGAGCACCCGGGTGGGGGTCGTCGTGCGGCGGACGGGGATGTCCGCGACGGGCGAGGGCGACGTAGAACACGGGGGTGAGGAAGAGTCCGAAGAGGGTGACGCCGATCATGCCGGCGAAGACGGCGACGCCCATGGCATGGCGCATTTCGGCGCCGGCACCGTGGGAGATGACGAGGGGGAACACGCCGGCGATGAAGGCGATGCTCGTCATGAGGATGGGACGGAGGCGAAGGCGGCAGGCCTGGATGGCGGCCTCGACGGGGGAGGCGCCGGCGACCTCGTGTTGGTGGCGGGCGAACTCGACGATGAGGATGGCGTTCTTGCAGGCGAGGCCGACGAGGACGATGAGCCCGATCTGGGTGAAGATGTTGTTGTCGCCGCCGGTGAGCCAGACGCCCGCGAGGGCAAAGAGGATGCAGAGGGGCACGACGAGGATGATGGCCAGGGGCAGCCGGAAGCTCTCGTACTGGGCGGCGAGGACGAGGAACACGAGGAGGATGCAGAGCGGGTAGATGTAGACCGCGGTGTTGCCGGCGAGCACGCGCTGGAAGGTCAGGTCGGTCCATTCGAACGCGTAACCCTTCGGCAGTCCCTGCCCGGCGAGCCGGGCCATGACGGATTCGGACTCGCCGGAGCTGACGCCGGGGGCGGGGCCACCGCTGATTTCGGCGGCCGGATAGCCGTTGTACCGCATGACGCGGTCGGGTCCGTACGATTCCTTGACGCGGACCAGGGCGCCAAGGGGGACCATCTGACCGGAGGCATTGCGGGTCTTGAAGCGGGTGATGTCGTCGGGACGGTCCCGGAACCGGGCGTCGGCCTGGGCGATGACCTGCCAGGTGCGTCCGAACCGGTTGAAGTCGTTGACGTAGAGCGAACCGAGATAGATCTGCATCGTTTCGAAGAGATTCTGGAGCGGGACGCCCTGGGCCTTGGCCTGGACGCGGTCGATCTCGGCGTCGAGCTGGGGGACGTTGACGGTGAACGTGGAGAAGAGGCCGGCGAGCTGGCCGGACTGGTAACCCTGGCCGATGAGTCCCTGGGTGGTGCGGTAGAGATCGTCGTAGCCGAGCCCGGCGCGATCCTCGACGAACATCTTGAACCCGCCGATGGAACCGATGCCGTTGACGGGCGGGGGCATGACGGTGAGGACGAAGGCCTCCTGGATGGCCGCGAATTCGCGGTTCAGGGCGGCGGCGATGGCGGGTCCGCTGCGGTCGGGTGTGTTCCGCTCGGAGAAGGGGTCGAGGGCGAAGAAGATGATGCCGGCGTTGGCGGCGACGCTGAACCCGCTGATGCTCAGGCCGGGGAACTGGACGGCGTCGAGCACGCCGGGGACGGCGAGGCCGAGTTCGCCCATGCGTCGGAGAACGGCGTCGGTGCGGTCGAGGGAGGCGCCGTCGGGGAGCTGGGCGAAGGCGATCAGGTACTGCTTGTCCTGGGTGGGGACGAAGCCGGTGGGGACCTTGAGGAAGGACCAGCCGGTGAGGCCGACGAGGGCGGCGTACGCGACGAGGGCCAGGGCGCTTTTGCGGAGGACGCCGGCGACGGCGAGGCCGTAGCGGTGGCTGGCCCAGTTGAAGGCGCGGTTGAAGGGATGGAAGAACCAGCCGAGCAGATGTTCCATCGTCCGGGCGACGGGGTCCTTGGGCGCGTGATGGGAGCGGAGGAGGACGGCGGCGAGGGCGGGGGAAAGGGTGAGGGAATTGAAGGCCGAGATGACGGTGGAGATGGCGATGGTGATGGCGAACTGCTTGTAGAACTGGCCGGTGAGACCGCTGATGAAGGCGGTGGGGATGAACACGGCGCAGAGCACGAGTGCGATGGCGATGATGGGACCGGTCACCTCGTCCATCGCCTTGCGGGTGGCCTCGAGGGGAGGGAGTCCGAGGGCGATGTTCCGCTCGACGTTCTCGACGACGACGATGGCGTCGTCGACGACGATGCCGATGGCGAGGACGAGCCCAAACAGCGTGAGCATGTTGATGCTGAAGCCGAGGGCTAGCATGACGGCGAAGGTCCCGACGAGGGAGACCGGCACGGCGGCGAGGGGGATGATGGAGGCACGCCAGGTCTGGAGGAACAGGATGACCACCACCACGACGAGCAGGACCGCTTCGAGCAGGGTCTTGACCACCGCCTGGATCGAGCTGCGGACGAAGACCGTGGGGTCATAGACCACGGCGTAGTCGACCCCCTCGGGGAAGCTCCGTTTCAGTTCGTCCATCGCCTGGCGGACGTCGGTGGAAAGCTGGAGGGCATTGGCGCCGGGGGACTGGAAGATCGGGATCGCGACGGCGGCGCGGTTGTTGAGGACGGAGCGCAGGGAGTAGCCGGAGGCGCCGAGTTCGATGCGGGCGACGCTGCCGAGGCGGGTCTTCTCGCCGTGCGGGCCGACCTTCACGATGACGTCGGCAAACTCCTCGGGATCGACGAGTCGCCCCTTGGCGTTGATCTGGAGTTCGACGTCGCCGGGGTGATCGAGGGGTTGCTGGCCCACCCCGCCGGCGGCGACCTGGACGTTCTGTTCGCGCAGGGCCGCGACGATGTCGCCGGCGGTCAGGTCATGGGCCGCGGCCTGGTCGGGATCGATCCAGACGCGCATGGCGTAATCGCCGGAGCCGAAGAGCTGGACGGAGCCGGCACCGGGAATGCGGGCAAGGACGTCCTTCACCTGGAGGGTGGCGTAGTTGCGGAGGTACATTTCGTCGTAGCGTCCATCGGGCGAGGTGAGATGGACGACGAGCGTGAGGTCGGGGGACTGCTTGGTGGTGGTGATGCCGAGGCGGCGGACTTCCTCGGGGAGTTTCGGGAGGGCTTGGGCGACGCGGTTCTGGACCTGGACCTGGGCCTCGTCGATGTCGGTCCCGAGCTTGAAGGTCACCGTCAGGGTCATGGTGCCGTCGCTGGTGGCCTGCGAGAACATGTACAGCGAGTTCTCGACGCCGTTGACGGCCTGTTCGAGCGGGGCGGCGACGGTCTCGGCGATGATCCGCGGATTGGCCCCGGGATAGTTGGCCATCACGACGATGGTCGGGGGCACGACTTCCGGGTACTCGCTGATCGGCAGCCGGAACATGGCGATCACGCCGAGCAGAAAGACGAGGATCGACAGCACCCCGGCGAAAATCGGGCGGTGAATGAAGAAGTGGGAGAACCTCATGGCAGGTCGGAGTGACGAAGGGTCCGGAACCGGTGGGCCTGGCCTAGCGTCCGCCGGTGGCCGCCGGGGAGGCGGAGGCGGGCGCGTCGGACGGGGTGACGGCCATGCCGGGTCGAACCCGGGCGAGGCCGTTGACGACGATTTTCTCGCCGGCCTGGAGGCCGGATCGGACCACCCGCTTCTCGCCCGCCCGCGGTCCCAGGACCACGGGGCGATAGGCGGTCGTGTTGGAGGACGTGATGGACAGGACGAACTTCTGGGCCTGATCGGTCCCGATGGCGACCTCGTCCACCATCAGGACGGGCGACTTGGCGCCGGCCGGGATGCGGAGGTGGGCGAACAACCCGGGGATGATGCTGCCATCCGGATTGGGCACGACGGCCCGCAGCACGATGGTGCCGGTCCTGGCATCGACCTGGTTGTCGAGGGATTCCAGATAACCGCGGCGGATCGGCGCGTTCTCGTCGCCGATGCGCAGTTCGACGGGAAGGTGGCCGGCCTCGTCCTTGGGCAGGGTGCCCGCCGCCGCGAGTTGCCGGTGGCGGACCAGCGTCCGCTCGTCGAGGTCGGCATACACGTAGATCGGGTCCACGGAAACCACGGTGGTCAGGATCGTGGCGGCGCCCGCCAGCCCGCTGACGTAGTTGCCGACGGTCACGAGGGCCCGGCCGACGCGTCCGTCGACCGGGGCACGAATCTCGGTGTGGTCGAGATCGAGTCGTGCCGAGTCGCGCGCGGCCTGGGCGGCGAGGAAGGCAGCGCGGGCCTCCGCGTGACGTGCCTCCCGCGACTCGGCTTCCTCATGGGACACGGCGCGGCTGGCGAGGAGTTGGGCGTTGCGCCCGGCCTCGCGCTCGGCCTGGTCGGCGCGAACGCGGGCCATGGCAAGCTCGGCCTCCCGCCGCTCGAGTTCGGCCTTCTGCCAGCGGGCATCGATGCGAACCAGGACCTCGTCCTTCTTCACGAGTTGGCCGGCCTGAAAGAGGATTTCGTGGATGTGTCCGGAAACGCGGGGACGGACCTCGACGAACTCGACGGGAGCGGTGCGTCCGGTGAGTTCGGTCCATTCCATCCATTCCCGGGTCTCGACGGGAGCGACCGTGACCTGGGGCGGAGGCGGGAGGGCGGATTCGGGGGAGGCAGGGCGACAGCCACCGGGGAAGGCGCCGAGAACGGCCAGTCCCAGACTCGACACTAGGCGGAGCAGGTGGGCTGGGAAGGTCTCGGATGCCGCAGCGGGGGACAACGAGGCAGGGGTCATGACAAATTAGTTGACTGTTTGGACTAGAATACGAAAGCGCAGCCGCCTTTCAGGAGGCCGGCGCCGGGTCAGGTCGGGTCAGGCCGAGAATCTCGAAGGTGCCCGGGGTCATTTCGCGCAGCAGGGTGGGATCGTCGTAGATGCGCGCCTGTGTCAGGAGCCCGAGGTGGTAGGCGTGGATGAAGCGGGCTTTCGTCCGGGCGTCCGGGGCGTGGATCAAGCCGGCGGCATGGGCGTCCCGGAGCGTGGACTCCAGGTAGCGTTCGCCGTGGTCGAGCAGGGCGCGGATGCGCGTTTGCAGGCGCCGGTCCTGGGTGCTGATCTCGGCGCCCAGGGTGCAGAGGGGACAGCCCAGGACACAGCCGAACCGGGCCTTCAGTTCGAGCTGTTCCTCGATCTGGAACTCGCAGATGGCCCGGATCCGGTCCAAGGGCGGGCGCGTCGGGGAAAAGATCGCGTCGAGTTTGGGGCGATACCGTTCCCATTCGGCATCGAGGGCGGCGGCGGCGAGGTCGGCCTTGCTTTCGAAGAAGTGGTAGAAACTGCCCTTGCGGACGCCGGCGCGCTCGCAGATCTGGTCAATCGTCGTGCTGTCGTAGGAGAGGGTCCAGAACAGCTCCGTCACGGCCTCCATCAGGCGTTCTCTGGCATCGCTGGTGCGTCCCATGGCGGACCTTTCGCGCCGGCACTCTGCTGGAAGTTGACCGTTTAGTCAAATATCCGGCCGGTGCCTGCGGTCAAGGGGGCCGGGCGATTGCCAAAGCGCGGGGCGCGACGGCGAGGCGGTGATGGTCAATCCGCGGGCGGATTGGGCCGCCGGGTTTCGACCCAGCGGGCCATGAGCCAGAGGAGGTCGCTGAGCCGGTTGAGGAAGATGATGATCTCGTCGTTGCGCAGTTGGTCGGCTTCCTGGAGGGCGCAGACGCGGCGTTCGGCCCGGCGGGCGGTGGTGCGAGCGACGTCGAGGGCCGCGGCGTCCGCGGTGGCGCCAGGCGTGGCCCAGCCTCGGTAGGTGATGTTCTGGGTCTCAATCTGGCGGACCAGTTGATCGAGCTTGGCGGTGAGGGCCGGGGAGACGGTGGGGTAGGCGTCGGCGACGTACCTGGGGAGATCATCCACGGCCGTGGCGAGTTCCCCCATGACGGTGACGAGGTCGACCTGGATGGGGAGGAGAGCGTCGCGGACGAATTCGTGTGCCGTGGTTGCCCGGGCGAGGCCCAGGGCGGCATTGAGTTCGTCGACGGTGCCGTAGGCTTCGACGCGGGGGTGGCACTTGGAGACGCGCCGGTTGTACATCAGACCGGTCGTGCCGTTGTCGCCGGTGCGGGTGGCAATGCTCATGGAAGCTGGAACTCGGGGGGGGCGGTCCGGAATTGCGGTTGAAATCAGGTTGTCGGTGGGTGGGGTCCGGACGGTGCCGGGGGCGGCAGTATGACCCAAACACGGGAATGCGCCACTGGTAGGACGCGCGGATCGGACAGGGGCGGGATGCGCGTCCGCCGGGCGCGCATCCCACGGCCGGCGCAACCCATTCGTCGGGCAGGGATGCCCCAAAATGAACCCGATCCCTGCATTGACAGCCCTACCTCGACGCCTACCGTGGCGGGGCCCTCCGGCTTGGCAGGGGGGTCCCCCCTCGGGACGGTCTTCCTCGGCGGGTGGAAAGCCGGGAAGCAACGGTGGATCGGTGGGGAGTGTCTCGGTCTCGTTCCGATGGAAACTGAGCGTGGTGGTTTCGGTTTGCGCAGGTGAGTATGAGAACCGGCAAGGAACTGTTTCTGGCGACCAAACCGTTTGCGTCGGATCGCCCGCTGCGGAGCTGGTGGTGCGTGGGCTCCACCGGGGCCCTGCTGTTGGCGGCCCTGGCCGGCACCCTCTGGGGTGGTCCATGGCTGCTCCGCTCCCTCTTCAGTCTCGCGGCGGGCCTGCTGGTGCTGCGGTTCTTCGTCCTGTATCACGACCAGCAGCACCATGCGATTCTCTCGAACTCCAAACTCGCCGAGGCGGTCATGAGGCTCTTCGGGATCCTCGTCCTGAGCCCGAGCAGCATCTGGCGGAGTTCCCACAACCATCATCACGCCCACAATTCGCGCCTGCGGGGATCGCACATCGGGTCGTTCCCGATCATGACGCGGGAGCAATTCGGCAAGACGCCGGCCTTGAAGCGGTGGAAATACCTCTTCATGCGGCATCCGTTGACGATCCTTTTCGGCTATGTCTTCGTCTTCCTCCTCGGGATGTGCCTCTACCCGTTCCTGCGCAGTCCCGTGAAGCATCTGGATTCCCTGCTGGCCCTGGTGGTGCACGGCGCCATCGGGTTCGCGTTGGTTCAATATTTCGGCTGGCAGGCGCTGGTCCTGACCCTGCTTGCCCCGCTCTTTGTCGCCTGCGCCATCGGCTCCTACCTCTTCTACGCGCAACACAATTTCCCGGGCGTCACCTTCCAGCACCACGCGGGTTGGACCCTCGAGGGTGCCGCGCTGGAATCCTCGAGCTTCCTGAAGGCCGGGCCGATCCTCAGCTGGTTCACCGCGAACATCGGTTACCATCACCTGCACCACCTCAATCCGCGCATCCCGTTCTACCGGCTGCCCGAAGCCGTGCGCGCGATCCCCGAACTCCAGAACCCCAAGACCACCTCGCTGCACCCGGTCGAGATCCTCCGCTGCCTGAGGCTCAAGGTCTGGGATGTCGATGCCCAGCGTATGGTCGGAGCCTCCGCCAGGCACGTTGCCGGGTGAGGAGGCGACGGAGGCGAGGTTCAAACCCTGACGCGTCCGGGCCTCGGCTGCCCTCCCGCCGTCGTGCCCTTCCCTTCATGAATTCCAAGCTCCTGCCGAAGTCGCTGCGGGTCGGGTTGGTGCTGTCCATGGCCCTCACGAACGCGATTCTTTCGCCCGGCAGCACCAACGCGCCGCCGGACGGAGGGGATGGGTGGTCGAGCGACGTGCGCCCGCCGTCCGAGTTCGGAAGGCGGCGGGTCGCGGGCGCCACGGGAATTTACGGAAACCTGACGGCGCGGGTCGCCGAACGGCACATGGTGGTCCGCTGGACTCCGCCGAGATCGGTGGCGGCGACCGGGCCCATCCCCGTCGTGCGGGCCAGCACCGACACCCCCGGGAAGAGGGTGTTGCGGGATTGGCGCCCCTGGCCGATGAAGCGAACCGAAGGCGGGGCTTTCGAGGCGCGGATTCCCGTACCCTCGGTGGAGGTGCCCACGGCGTACTTCCTCTCGCGGGAGCTTCGGGAGGCGACCGAGGCGTCGCCGGTGCGGGAATTCTGGCCCCGGCTCGCGGGCATGACGGAGCCGACGGAACCGTTTCGGGGGTTCGTGGAAGGTTTCGAGGACGGGGCGTCCGGGTGGGAACTCGTCACCGCCGTGGGTGACGCGAGCCCGGGCCGCCATCTCCGGCTCTCGACGAATGCCCTCTCGGGTGGCGGCGCCCTGAGGGTGGAGATTCCACCGGGGCGCGGTTCGGTGACCGTGGGCACGGTCCGGGTTCGCGGCTGGATGCTCACGGAACATCCGGTGGAGGCCATCCGGGTGGCGGCACGTACGGAGTCAGGCGAGGGGCGGCTGGGATGCGTGTTGCATAGCCGGGCGCGGGCGGGGGCCGATGATCTCGCGGTGCACCCGGCCCGCGGCGAATTCCGGGTCCTGCCCGCCTGGCAACGCCTGGAGGTGCCCGTCGAGGCCTTCGTCGGGCTGCGGCCCTATTGGGTGGACTGGCTGACCCTTCAATTCTTCGGCGACTCGGGAGGCGCGGTGTTGCTGGACGATTTGGAGTTGGTGCTCCGCTGAGGGGGCAACTGGAAGACAATGGAGTTGGTGGGGGACGGAGCCGGCGGCGGGGTCGGGGACGGGGTCGGAGCCGTTCCCGGGGCCGTGGGAGGGGGGAGCGATTCCTTGGGCGGAGTGCTTTGCTCCACCGGGCCCGGTTCGGGCGGGGGCAACTCGATCACCGGGACCGGCTTTGCGGTCGGGACGGGCGGCTTGCGGGCCGGTTCCTCGACCCGGGCGCGCACGGCGGGGTTGGGGGCGGCAACCACGCCCGCGGCGGGCTTGGAGATCCGGTCGGTCGCGCGTTCCGGAGTCCGCGGGGCCGAAACCAGCGCGGGCCGCTCCACCAGCCGACGATAGGCCGAAATGCCGTCGGCGATGGCCTCGGCCATGCGACGACGTCCGGTCAGGCTGTAAATCCAGCGGGCATCCGAGGGGTTGGACATGAACCCGCCCTCGACGACGACGGCGGGCATTTCGGCGAGCCGCAGGACGACGAAACGGGCCCGTCGCACGCCGCGATCCTCCACCCCCGACAAATTGCGCAGGATCGCCTTTTGGATCTGAAAGGCGAGGTGGAGGTTCTCGGAGTCGAACTCGTTGCCGGCACCGGCGCGGAGCGACCCGATGTCGTTGCTGTGGTTGGTGGAGCGAAAGCCCTCGGGCGTCATGGCGTAGACTTCGATGCCGGACGCGTCGGAGCCGCCGTCGGGCGTGGCGTTGAAGTGGAGGCTGACGAAGAGATCCGCACCCTGGCGGCGGGCGAATTCGGCGCGCTCGGGGAGTTCGGGATAGGAGTCGTCGCGCCGGGTGAGGACCACGGAGAATCCCGCCGTGACGAGGCGCTCGCGGACCGCCTCGGCGAGGAGGAGGGTATAGTGCTTCTCGAGCCGGTTGCCGGAACGATGGCCCGGGTCCTTGCCGCCGTGGCCCGCGTCCAGGCAGACGACCCGCACTCGCTTGCCGGGGGGGAGTCGGCGGGGGGAAAAAAGGGCCTCGAGCACGCCGCGGATGTCCTGGGCGGCCACGTAGACGTGCTGATCCGTGGCGGTCACGGGACTCGAGAGCCAGACCCCGACGCGGTTGACCTCGATGCGGGAGGAGTCGACCTGCAATTCGATGCGGGTGCTGCCCCCCGCGACGAGGACGTCCCGCGAGCCAGGGGCCCGGGCGACCGTGAAGTCATGGTCCCGCGCCCATTCATCCAGGCGCTGGTAATCCCGGGGCGGAACGCGGAGGGCGGCCGCCGTCGCGTCGACGTTCGACACGCCGAACGCGAGACCGAGCAGGAGCAGCAAGGGCGCCGGATTCAACGGGCCGGAGGATGGGCGGGAGGGGCGGGAAGGATCAATGCGGATTCCAAACGTAACGTGGATGCGGGAGGCCCAGGGCCGTTGACAACGTCCTGCGTGGACCTGCGATGTGGGGCCAGCGACTGCCGAGTCGCCGGCTGCGATCGCCCCGCGACGCGGCCCGCCGTCGCGCGGACGCCAGGGCGGGGAGCGGGTCGCGGGCCCCAATCGACTTTGGCCATCGCCCTGGCGGGAGGCCCGGGGCGGGATCCTGGATCCCGGATCCGGGGAACGGGCGCCGGGAAGGTTGAATCATTCTAATGACTAATGGGGTTCATTGGGAGGTTGATTTCTGCGTGTTGGAGCGGGAATTTCTCGGTTTTCCGGGGAAAACCGTTGCGCGTGCGAGGGGTGGTTTCTAGATTGCCGCGTCAGTTTTTTTCATTCGAACCAACACTTCTCCCGGCGTCATGAGCACACCCACTTCACCGGCCCGCGGGCTCGAAGGCGTCGTCGCGGCGAGCACGCGCCTGAGCGATGTTCGAGGCGACATCGGCCAGTTGATCTACTGCGGCTTCGAGATCGACGAATTGGCCGGCAAGGCCAGCTACGAGGAAGTGGTGCACCTGCTGCACCATGACCGGCTGCCGACCGCGAAGGAGTTGGTGGAACTCAGGGTCACCCTGTCCGGATTCCGCGACCTGCCGCGGGGCATCAAACAGATCATCCAGAAATTTCCGCGGGGCGCGGCGCCGATGCACGCGCTGCGGTCGGCGGTGTCGTGTCTGGGCTGTTTCGACACGAATGCCGACGACGATTCGATGTACGCCCAGCGGCGGAAGGCCTTGCGCCTGATCGCCCAGATCCCGGTGATCACGGCCTTTTTCCACCGGCACCGGCAGGGTTTGCCGTTGATCGAGCCCGACCCGACGCTGGGGGAGGCGGCGAACTTCATGTACATGATGACGGGGGAGAAGCCGAGCGTGGAGACGGAGAACACGATGGACGTGTGCTACGTGCTGCACGCGGAGCACGGGATGAACGCCTCGACCTTCGCGGCGCGGGTGACGGCGGCGACCCTGAGCGACATGTATTCCGCGGTGACCTCGGCCATCGGAGCCTTGAAGGGCCCGCTGCACGGGGGTGCGAACGAGGGCGTGATCAAGATGCTCCAGGAGATTGGCGAACCAGGCAACGTGGACGCCTACATCGACGACGCGCTGGAACAGAAGAAGAAGATCATGGGCATCGGCCACCGGGTCTACAAGGTGCTCGACCCTCGGGCACCGCATCTCAAGCGGATGGCCCAGGTCCTCAGTGCGAAGCTGGGCGACGCGAAATGGATCCAGATGAGCGAGCGGATCGCGGAGTTGATGCTGCAAAAGAAGGGCCTTCACGCGAACGTCGATTTCTACTCGGCCACGGTCTACTACTCGCTCGGCATTCCGACGGACCTGTTCACGCCGATCTTCGCGATCGCGCGAACGGCGGGCTGGACGGCGCACGTGCTGGAACAGTTGGCGGACAACCGGCTGATTCGTCCGCAGAGCGCCTATACCGGGCCGGTGGGCCTGAAGTTCATGCCTTTGGCGCAGCGCGGGTGAGCGAAGGAGTCGGGGGTCGGGGGCGGAGACGCGGGCGGGCGAGTGCAACGAAGAAACGGAAGACCGAATGAACATTCACGAGTACCAGGCCAAGCAGCTTTTGCAGCGCGCGGGAGTCGCGGTGCCGGCGGGGGAGGTCTGCGATACGGCCGCGGCGGCGCGGGCGTTGGCGGAGCGGCTTTTCGCCGGGGGCGAGAAGCTGGTGGTGGTCAAGAGCCAGATCCATGCCGGGGGCCGGGGCAAGGGCACGTTCAAGAGCGGGTTCCAGGGCGGGGTGAAGCTCTGCCGGTCCGCGGCGGAGGTGGAGGAAAAGGCCGCGGCGATGTTGGGCCAGGTGCTGGTGACGAAGCAGACGGGGCCCGAGGGGCGCCTGGTGCGCAAGGTGCTGGTGGCCGCCGCGCCGGACATCCGGAAGGAACTCTACCTGGCGGTGTTGCTGGATCGCGCCGCGAGTCGTCCCGTGATCATGGCCAGCACCGAGGGCGGGGTGGACATCGAGGAGGTCGCGGCGCGGACGCCGGAGAAGATCATTCGCGAGCTCGTCGATCCGGCGATGGGTTTCCAGGCGTGGCAGGGCCGTAAGATCGCATCGGCGCTGGGGCTCCGGGGCGACCTGATGAACCAGGCGGTGAAGCTGCTGCGCGGCGTGTACCAGGCCTGGTGGGAGAACGACGCCTCGTTGATGGAGATCAATCCGCTCTGCATCGTCGATGGCAAGGACGGGAAGCCGCAGTTGGTGGCTGTCGACGCGAAGGTCGGGCTGGACGACAACGCGCTGTTCCGCCGTCCGGAACTGCTGGCGATGCGCGACCTCGGGGAGGAGGCGCCGCTCGAGATCGAGGCGAGCAAACACGCGCTGAACTACATCAAGCTGGAAGGCAACATCGCGTGCCTGGTGAACGGCGCGGGATTGGCGATGGCCACGATGGACATCATCCAGCACTTCGGCGGTTCCCCGGCGAACTTCCTGGACGTCGGCGGCGGCGCCAGCAAGGAACAGGTCACCGCGGCGTTCCGAATCATTCTCGCGGACCCGCATGTCCGGGGCATTCTGGTCAACATTTTCGGCGGGATCATGGATTGCGACGTGATCGCGACGGGCATCGTGGCGGCGGTGCGGGAGACGGGTTTGAAGTTGCCGTTGGTGGTGCGCCTGGAGGGCAACAACGTGGAGGCCGGCAAGCGGACCCTCGCGGGATCGGGACTGACGATCATCGGGGGCGACTCGATGGCGGACGCGGCGAAGAAGGTGGTGACGGCGGTGGCGGCCTGAGCCGTTCCATGCGCCCCGCGACCTCCCCCCAGCCACCCCCCAACCCCACTCAACCCAACCCGGCGCAATCCAGCCCGCAGGAGATCATTCGATGGCCATTCTTGTAACTCCCCAGACCAAGGTCCTCATCCAGGGCATCACGGGCAGCTTCGGCGCCCGGCACGCCCAGCTTTCCATCGACTACGGCAGCCAGGTGGTGGCCGGCGTGACCCCGGGCAAGGGCGGTCAGGCCTTTGCCCATGGCGGGGTGTCCGTCCCCATTTTCGACACCGTGGCCGAGGCCGTCGCCGCGACCGGCGCGACCGCCAGCGCGGTCTTCGTCCCGCCCGGGTTCGCCGGCGACGCGATCCTCGAGGGCGTGGATGCCGGGCTCGACCTCGTGGTGGCGATCACCGAGGGCATTCCGGTCACGGACATGATCCGCGTGAAGCGGGCGATGGCCGGGGCGCGGACGCGGCTGATCGGGCCCAATTGTCCCGGGATCGTGACGCCGGGCGAGGGACCGGGATCGAAGGGCGGCTGCCGGATCGGGATTTCCCCGGGGTACATCCACAAAAAGGGGCATGTCGGCGTGGTGTCGCGCTCCGGAACGCTCACCTACGAGGCGGTGTGGCAGTTGACCTGCCGGGGCGTCGGACAGAGCACCTGCGTGGGCATCGGCGGGGATCCCGTGAACGGAACCTCCCATCTGGACGTGATCCGCATGTTCATGGCGGACCCGGACACGCACGGAATCATCATGATCGGAGAGATCGGCGGCTCGGCGGAGGAGGAAGCCGCGGCATGGATCAAGGCCCATGGCACCAAGCCGGTGGCCGGGTTCATCGCGGGTGCGACGGCGCCTCCCGGACGCCGCATGGGTCACGCCGGCGCCATCATCTCGGGGGGCAAGGGCACCGCCGCGGCGAAGATCGAGGCGTTCCAGGATGCCGGCATCGGAGTGGCCGTCACGCCGTCGGACATGGCGGATACCCTGTTGAAAATGATGTAGCCGGACGGAAGCCGCTGGTCCCGGGGACCGGGGCGAGGAACGGTAGGAAAGGGGGGATCCCCCAACCTAGTCTCCGGCCAGGCGGACGCCTTGGTCGCGGTGGAGGGCTTCGAGGGTTCCAAACGTGAGCAGCATGCTCCGGCGGGTAACCTCGTAGGGCAGCGGATGGGGCGCCTCGGCGCGCAAAAATGCCGCCCACGCCGCCATTTGTTCGGCGTGGCCCTTGCCCTGGTACTTCCGGGTCGTGGTCTTCCGCCGCTGGTGCACGGTGAGGGTCTGGAAGTTCTCGATCTCGGCCACGAATCCCGCTCCGAACACGGTGCAGACTTCCTTCGGCCAGGTGGAATCGCCCTCGGACGTGTAGATCAGCTGCGCCGAGGAACGGTCCGCAAACTCGACCTGGGCGGTCACGGTGTCCGGGAAGGGCAGGCGTCCCCCGGTTTCCCACGCCGGTTGGGCGGTGACCCGCACCGGCGGGGCATCGAAGAGGTAACAGAAGTAATCGAGGAAATGGCAGGCCTCCCCCAGCACGCGTCCGCCGCTCTCGGCAAGGTTCGCATACCAGTGGGCGGGATCGAGCCGCCCGGCCATCACGCGGAAGCTCGCCGTCTTGGGGCCGGGTGCGGCGTCGACGAGCGCCTTCAAGTCCCGGCTCGCGGGTGCGAAGCGCCGATTGAACCCCACTTGAATCGAGCGCCCGGTCCGCGCGACGGCGAGGTCGATCTCGGACAACTCCCCGGGCGTGAGGCAGAGCGGCTTCTCCACGAAGACCTCCCGTCCCGTGCCCAGCGCGGCCAGAATGAACCGGGCATGGAGGTGATGGCGGGTGGCGATCAGGACGGCGCCCGGTCCGGTGCCTCGCGCGGCCAGGACGGCCTCGGCGTCGGTCGAGGCTGAGGCGAAGCCGAATTTGGTCCGGACGTGGGTGGCGCTCAGGGCGGTCTGGTTGACGATGGTGCCCAGGGCAACCTTCCCGTGCAGCGAGGGCAGCAGCATCGTGCGCGCGAAGTTGCCGGCCCCGATGACATCGAGATGCGAGACCGGCGTGGACAGCCGGGTCGGGGCTGATCCCCGGACGGACGAGGCCGACCGTGCGGCCGGTGCCGCGCCGGGCTCGGTGAGGGCAGGGTCCCGGGCGGGGCCTGACGGTTGTGCCCCGGGGGTTCCCGCGGCGTATTCCAGGACGACCCCGATGTCGGGCGAACCGGCGGCCAGCTCGCGATAAACCTCGATGCTCCGAGAGAACGGGGCCGTGCGCGTGGTCAGCAGATCGACCCGGAGCCTGCCCCGGGCCATGAGGTGCAGGCACGCGTCGAAGTTCCGTTGCTCGGTCCAGCGGACGTGCCCGATGGGGTAATCCACGCCGGCCCATTCGTACGAGGGATCGTACCGCCCGGGGCCGTAGCTGCGCGAATAGCGGATTTCGAGCTCCTTCTCGTAGGTCGATTTCCAGGGGAGTTCGACGTGCGTGTTGCCGACCACGACGATCCGCCCCCGATCCCGCAGGGCGTCGATGGCCTGTTCGGTCGGACCGTTGCCGGAGCTGGCGGTGGCGAGGACGACGGCATCGACGCCGAATCCCTGCGTCCAGCACCGCACCTCGTCGGGGAGGCTCTGGGTCCCGAGGATGACCACGCGCTCGGCCCCCAGGTTCAGCGCGACGGCCCGCCGGGGCTCGGCAAGGTCGACGGCCATCACCCGGCAACCATTGGCCGCCAGGAGATTCGTGACCAAAAGCCCGACGAGGCCCTGTCCGATCACCAGCACGCGGTCCCCCAGCGACGGTTCGAGCTGGCGGACCGTCTGGAGTGCGATGGACGCGATGGTGGTGTACGCCGCATCCGAACTGGGCACGCCGTCGGGAATCCCGGCCGTCAGCAGGTCTGGCACGGCAATGAACTCGGCGTGGAAGGCGCATTCCGCCCCGCCGCAGGCGACCCGGTCGCCGACGCGAAACCGGGTATGGCCGGGATCCACGGACTCGACGACACCCGCCGCGGAGTAGCCGAGCGGCGTCGGCGTTTCGAGCCGGTTGCGCACCTTGTCGTAGGCGGCCCGCCAGCCCAGGTTGCGGGCGGTGTCCAGGACCTTCCGCACCTGGTCGGGTCGGGCCCGGGCCTTCTGGAGCAGGTTCATTTTGGCCTGCTCGACCTTCATCTTCTCGGTGCCGGCGCTGATGACGGAGTGAGTGACCCGGACCAGGAGTCCGCCGGGCGGCGGCGTCGGTCGGGGCACCTCCTGAAGTTCGAGTCGTCCGTCCTGATACTGGGCGATTTGCAGCATGTCGCGGAAGGGCCTAACGGCGGCACAGGGAACCACGAAGGGACACCCATGGACACGAACGAAATCCCCGTCCGCCGGGCGCGAACGCACGCGACCATCCGCGTGTAGGCCCCGTGCCTTTGCCGGGTGGCGCGGATCGCGAGGCGCGCTTCAGCGTTCCCTGGAGAAACGGACCTCGCATCGGGGGCGTTGGTTCATGGTCCGGGAGCAGTTCCAGATGGAGAAGGACGCGCTCCGGGCACCGGCAGCCGGGAGACCAGCCACTTGTGCTTGCCGCGGGCCGTCCGTTCGGTTTCCCGCACCGGGCGGAACTCGATCCGGAAATCGTCCCCCAGCTTGCGCCGGACGCCGGCCTGGATCGCGTCGAGGCGCGAAACCTGGAACGCGGGCGAGGCTACGTACCGGAACTCGGCGACTCCGGGTTCTTCCTGGTAGAACTGCACGGCGTACAGCCCGTCGAAAATCGCGTCGTGCATGTTGAACGCCGTGAGCGAGATCCGCCGCCCCTGGGCACTCACGAGGAATTCCTGCTCGCGTCCAGCCACCTCGGCGACGGCCGGCCACGGAAACTCCAGATCGCCGTCCCGCTGCGGATCCGCCAGTCGGACGTAGTCGCCGGTGCGGTAGCGGACCAGCGGCATGACCAGGTTGTGGAAGCTCGTGCCGATCACTTCGCGGAAACCCTCGGCGTCGGGTTCGCCGAACTCCACATACCCGTAGGTGGGCCAGAAATGGAACAGGTTGGAACGGGTGCCTTCGGCGGCAAGGACGACGCGTTCGCTATGTCCGTACCAGCGAAACACCCGACAGCCGAAGACGCGTTCCAGGAGGCTTTTCTGGGGCAGGTTCAGGCGTTCGGAACCGGCCAGCACGCAGCGCAACGGGATGCGCCATGACTGCCCCGCGCGTTCGAGGAATTCCGCGAGCTGCAGGGCGGCGGAGGGATAGGCGTGGAGGATGTCCGGGCGGAAGCGCTCGATGGCCGCGAGGTATTCCGGGAGACGTTCCTCCGTCAGATGATAGCTCGAAAGCATCAGCCAGTCCCGGGTTGCGTCGTACGTGGCGATGCGACCGCCGGCCTGGTCCGTCGTCACGTGTCCCCGGATCACCGCCAGGCGCGCTCCGGGGGCCCAGCCGGCCCGGCTCCATTGAGCTTCCAGAAAGGCCTGTTCCTTCGGGCGGCTCACGCCCTTCTGCAAGTGAAAGCCTACCGGAACGCCCGTCGAGCCCCCCGTCGTGATGTACAGCCGGTCCTTCGCCGGCACCGAGACCGACGTCATTTCGGCGAGATGCCGTTGCAGATGTTCCTTCTCGAGGGTCGGGCAGCGGGCGAGATCTTCGGGGGAACGCAGCAGTTCGGGTTGGAACCGGGCCTGCGCGAAGTGCTTCTGGTAGAACGGGCAGTAATTCCCCGCGTGGACCAGCGTCTGCCGCAGTTGGCGAAACTGGTACTCCTGGATCTGCTCGACCGACCAACCCTCGCAGTCCCGGGCCAAACGGCGAAACTCCGGATACCGGGCGCCCAGCCGCAGCGAGGCCGGAAGCTGGCGATACGTCCACCCCGCCGCCCGTTTGACGCCGTCGGGCAGCCGCTCGTAGAGCGACAGCAGGGGATACAAGCGATCTTCCAGGCTCATGTGGGACGCGCGACGCGTCCGCAGCCTCCCCCGCCCGGGCCGGATCTGGCAAGCGGCGCGGCAACCGGGCCGGCAGCGGTGCAACCTCGCGACTCCGCGCCTCCCCCGGAGCGCCTGTTGCCGGCGTCGAGGTCCGGACGACGGCGCGCAGGAAAAGGAATCCTTATTCTTGTTCACAAAGAACCGTGGTGATCGGTCGCGGGCGGACGAAGCGCGCGGGGGGACGGCGGGCGCGCGGGGGGCGCGGGGGTCGGGGAGCGAGTGCGGGGCACGGAAAGCGCGAGAATAGGGCCAATCGGACGAGTTTTGTCCTGAATCGGAACAGGGGGCGGGGCATTGATAGGGATCAAGGAGTGGATGAAAACTTTTCCCACGAAACCCTTGCCAGCGGAGGGGGGGTTGCCGGAACTTGAAGCCGGACTAGGAAAGAGCCCCAACCGCCATGGAAGAAAAACTGATGGTGGATCTGGTGTACATCGCGGCGTTTTGTGCCGGCGGATTGTTCTTCGCCATGGCGCCGTTCGCCGCCGTACACCTCCTGTCGGCCCGCCGGACGCGGGCCTACGCGCACAAGACGGAACAGTTCGTGGAGTGCGGGATGGATCCGATCGGGGACGCCTGGATCCGGTACTGCGCGGCCTATTACCTGTATGCCCTGGTCTTCGTGGCCTTCGCGGTGGACGTGCTGTACCTGATTCCCGTGGCCTTGGTTTATGACCGGGTGTTCCCCATTCGCGATCTCGTGGAAGTGGGGATTTTCGTCGGGATGCTTTCCCTGGTGATTCTCTACGCTTGGAAGAAGGGAATATTCGAATGGAAGCGCAAAGCCCCAATCACGGACCCGGCCACGACACCGGGACCGGCTCCGGCCTCGCACCGGGATCCGGCACCGGCGGCGGTGTCCATCCCGTCTGCACCTGCTCCGGTCCGGAGCTAGGAGGCGTTTCGCCCGATTGCTCGTCGATCGTGCGATTCGCGAAGCTGGACGAGTTGCTGGCGTTGGGCCGGGCGAATTCGCTCTGGCCGCTGACCTTCGGTCTGGCCTGCTGTGCCATCGAGATGATGGCGGCGGGAGCGTCGCGGTTCGACATCTCGCGGTTCGGCGCCGAGGTGTTCCGCCCCTCGCCGCGGCAGGCGGACGTGATGATCGTGGCGGGCACGATCAACAAGAAGATGGCGCAGGCGGTCAAGACGCTCTACGACCAGATGCCGGAGCCGAAGTGGGTCATCGCGATGGGCAATTGCGCGATCTCGGGCGGGCCGTTCGTCTTTCCGGGACAATACGCGGTGGTGGAGGGGGTCGAGAAACTGTTCCCCGTGGACGTGTTCGTGCCGGGTTGTCCGCCGCGTCCCGAGGCCCTGATCGAGGGGATTCTGGCGCTCGAGGAGAAGATCACGGGCAAACGCCGCTGGCCGCGCGTGACACCCCAATGACCTCGACCCTGGACGAAGTGAACGAGGTCCTCACCCAGCTCCTGGCGGTGCCGGAGGCCGTGCCCGGGGCGGTGGTTCCCTGCCGCTTGACCGATCCCCGGAAGCAGGGATGGCACCTGGACGCCGTAGTCGCGCCGGTCCAGTTGGAGACGGCCGCGCGCCTGCTGGACGAACGGGGATTTGCGATGGACACCATCACGGGGGTGGACTGGCTCGCGGCGGGGGAAATGGAGGTGGTGTACGATTTCTTTCATCCGGAGGCCGGCTGGCGGGTCGTGCTGCGGTCGCGGGTACCGCGGGACAAGCCCGAACTCCCGACCATCTCGCGGGTCTTTCCCGGGGCCAACTGGCACGAGCGCGAGACGCATGATTTCTTCGGGATCGTCTTCCTGGGGCACCCCGATCTGTCGCCGCTCCTCCTGCCGGAGGACGCGACCTACCATCCATTGAGAAAGGATTTCGCCGGTGCTTCTTGAGAAAGCCAGCGGCAGTTCGGCGCCGGGAGCGGAGACGTTTGTCCTGAATCTCGGTCCGCAGCATCCGGCCACGCACGGCGTCCTGCGCGTGAAGCTGACGATGGACGGCGAGGTCATCACCCGGGCCGAGCCCGTGCCCGGCTACATCCACCGGATGCACGAGAAGATGGGCGAGAACCGGAACTGGGCGCAGTTCCTGCCGAACACGAGCCGCATCGATTACCTGTCGGCGATGCACTACACGCACGCCTACGTGGCGGTGGTGGAACGGGCCACCGGGATCGAGGTGCCGCCGCGGGCGGAATACATCCGGGTGATCACGTCCGAATTGAACCGGGTCTCGAGTCACCTCGTCTGGTTCGGGGCGTTCCTCCTGGACCTGGGCGGGTTCACGCCGCTGCTGTACGCGTTCGATGATCGGGAGAAGATCCTGGATCTCCTGGAAAGCGTCACCGGGGCGCGGCTGACCTACTGCTACTACCGGTTCGGCGGGGTCTGCAACGACGTCGACCCCGAGTTCATCGCGGGCGCGAAGGAGTTCGTCTCGTACATGCGTCCGCGGCTCGAGATGTACCGGCAGCTGGTGACGGGCAACGTCATCCTCCAAAAGCGGTTGGAGGGCGTCGGCCCGATCAGCGCCGAGATGTGCCGGAAATACGGCGCGACGGGGCCGGTGATGCGCGGTTCCGGGGTCGCCTACGACGTGCGCCGGGCGGAGCCCTATTCCGTCTATCCCGATCTGGATTTCGAGATCCCCGTCTGTCCGCAGGGCGATTGCATGGCCCGGTATCTGGTCCGGATGGAGGAGATGAACCAGAGCCTGCGCATCCTCGAACAGGCCCTGGACCGCATTCCGGAGGGACCCGTGATGGGCAAGGCGCCGCGGACGGTGAAGGTCCCGGCCGGGGACTACTATTTCGCGGTGGAGGCGGCCCGGGGCCGCTTCGGGGTGCGGATCGTGAGTGACGGCAGGGAGATCCCGTACCGCGTGAAGCTGCGGACGCCGTCGTTCGCGAATCTGAGCCTCTTCGAGGAGGCCAGCCAGGGCATGATGCTGCCGGACGCACTGGCCCTGATGGGCACGCTGGACCTCGTGATCCCCGACATCGACCGCTAGGAGCGCCGCACCGACATGACCCTTCCCGAACCCTTCCGACTGCTGGCGTTCCTGCTGGGCACGATGGCCTTCGTGGGGCTGAACGCGGCGTACCTCGTCTGGGTGGAGCGGAAGGGCGCGGCGCGGTTCCAACGGCGTCCGGGACCGACCGAGGTGGGGCCCGCGGGGCTGCTGCAACCGATTGCGGACGCGGTGAAACTGATTTCGAAGCAGGTGCTGGTGCCGCCGGACGCCGACCGCATCCTGTTCCGGGTGGCGCCGGTGATCGTGCTGGCGCCCGCGCTGATGTGCCTGGCGGTGATTCCGTTCGGGGAAACGCTGACCGCCCGGAACCTCGATCTGGGCCTGGTCATGGTGTTCGCCTTTGGCTCGATCAACGTGATGGCAATCATGCTGGGCGGCTGGGCGTCGCGGAACAAGTACGCCATCATCTCCGCGGCCCGGATCGTGTCGCAGAACGTGGCCTACGAGATCCCGATGCTGCTGGTCGTGGTGACGGTCCTGATGATGACCGGCACGACGAACCTGCAGGAAATCGTGCGGCAGCAGGACGGCGGGTTCTGGCACTGGAACGTGCTGCGGCTGCTCTCGAACCCGATGATGCCCGTGACGTTCCTGATCTTCTTCACCTGCATGCTCGCCGAGACCAACCGGGCGCCGTTCGACATGGCGGAGGCGGAGAGCGAACTGGTCGCCGGCGCCTTCACCGAATACGCCGGCATGGGCTTCGGGGTCTTCTTCATGGCGGAATACGCCAACATCGTCGTGGGGTGCAGCCTGGCAACGGTGTTGTTCCTGGGGGGATGGCAGAGCCCGATCGGAATCCTGCCCGGAACGTTCTGGTTCCTCCTGAAGCTGTACTTCCTGATCTTCGTGGTGGTGTGGGTGCGCTGGACCTTTCCGCGGACCCAGTTCTACCGGCTGCTGAACCTCTCGTGGGAGATCCTCATTCCGATCTCGCTCGGGACGCTGCTGTTGACGGCGGTGATGATGAAAATCTTCTGACTCTGACTGACGCCATGAAACGCGCGCTCATCGAGCTGTGGACGGGATTCGCGAGCCTGCTGACGGGCATGCGGATCACCCTGCAGCAGTTCTTCAAGAAGGACGTGACGGTCCGCTACCCGCACCAGGTGCTGAAGATGCCCAAGCGGTACCGGGGCCATGTCGTGCTCGTGCGGGACCCCGAGACCGGCAAGTCCCTCTGCGTGGCCTGCAAGTCCTGCCAGAAGGCGTGTCCCAGCGAGTGCATCGTCGTCGACGGGTTGAAGAAGGAGGGCGAGAAGAAGAAATCCGTGACCGAGTTCAATCTCGATTTCACGAAGTGCAGCCTCTGCGGCTCGTGCGTCGAGGTGTGTCCGGCGGACGCCCTGGAATTCTCGAAGGACTACAACCTCGCGAGCACGAGCAAGGAGCAGTTCGTCCGCATCGACCTGATGAAGGGCGTGGAGAAGGACGCGGCGAAGGGCGTGGAGAAAGGCGTGGAGCAGGGGGAGGGGAAGCCATGAACGGGTTTCCCGGGTTGAATTCGGTCCTCGATGCATTGTTCGTGTTGGCGGTGGGGGTGACGGCGGGCGGCGCGCTGATCGCCGTGCTCACCCAGCGGATCATCCGGAGCGTGTGCGGGCTCGCGATCTGCAGCATCGGGTTGTCGGGGATGTACTATTTCCTGGGCAGCCCCTTCCTGGCGCTGATGCAGATCCTGATCTACGTCGGGGCGGTCTGCATCACGATCATCTTCGCGGTCATGCTGGCGGAGCCGGACGAGCCGCCGCGGGAGCCGACGGAAAGCCACGTGATGGTGTGGGCGGCGGTGGCGATGCTGGTGGGGGCGCTGGTGTGCTGGGGCATCGCCCGGCTGGACGTCAAGGGGCCGTGGCGGGCGCTGGGCGAGCGCGTGAACGACGGGTCGCTGAAGGCGATGGGCATCGAGTTGCTGACGACCTACAGCCTGGCGTTCGAGACGATCTCGCTCGTCTTGCTGGTCGCCATCGTGGGCGCCCTCGCCGTGGCGCGCGGCGGAAGGACCCACGTATGAACCCCATGCCGCTTCATGATCGACCCGGGCTCTATCTCGTGCTCGCGGCCTTCCTCCTGGGCGTGGGGATCTACGGCCTGCTCCGACGGCGGACCCTCATCGGCATGCTGATCGCCGGGGAGATCATCTTCATGGCGGCCTCCCTCAATCTGATGGCGTTGAACCGCTTCCACTCGCCCGATCCGGTGACGGGCCAGGTGTTCGTGCTGTTCATCATGGGATTGGCGGCCGCGGAGGTCGCCATCGGCCTCAGCATCATCATCGCCGTCTACCGCAACTACCGCTCGATCAAGACGAAGGAGTTGTCGGACCTGAACGGCTGACCTGCTGCCATGACGCCCCAGAGTGACCTTCGACTTCTCCTGGCCCTGCTCGCTCCGCTGGTCGGCGCGGGATTGGTGATGGCGACCGGGCGGCGACCGAACCTGCGGGAGGGTTGCTCCCTCCTCGCGGCGGTCACGCTGTTCCTGATCACCGCCTCGCTCCTGCCCGACGTCCGCGCCGGGCGGGTGCTCGAATATCGCATGTTCGAGATGGTTCGGGGCCTGAGCGTCACGCTGCGCGCCGACGCGTTGTCGATGATCTTCGCCGCCTCGGCCTCGTTCCTCTGGATCCTGGCGGTGTTCTATTCCGCGGGCTACATGCGCGGGTTGCAGGAACACGCGCAGACCCGGTTCAACGCGTGCTTCGCGCTCGCGCTCTTCGGGGCCATCGGGTGCGCGTTCGCGGACAACCTCCTGACCCTGTATCTCTTCTACGAGGTCGTCAGCGTCGTCACCTATCCCCTCGTGGCCCATCATCAGGACAAGGAAGGGTACGAGGGCGGACTCAAGTACCTGACCTACCTGACCACGACGGCGAAGGGACTCGTGCTGCCGGCGATGGTGATGGTGTTCGTCCTGGTCGGGAACCTGGACTTCGCGCGCGAGGTGCACCGGGGCATCCTGCCGGAGGGCGGGAACCGGTGGGTCACCACGGCCCTGTACGCCTGCTTCCTGCTGGGTTTTGCCAAGAACGGCGTGATGCCGTTCCATCACTGGCTGCCCGGCGCGATGGTCGCACCCACCCCCGTGAGCGCGCTGCTGCACGCGGTGGCGGTGGTCAAGGTCGGCGTGTTCTCGACCGTGCGGGTGATGCTGCACGTGTTCGGAATCGACCTGATGCAGGCGTTCAACCTGGGCCTGCCGACCGCATGGTTCGTGTCGATCACCATCCTCGCGGCGTCGATCCTGGCGCTGACCAAGGACAACCTGAAGCTGCGCCTCGCGTATTCCACGGTGAGCCAGTTGTCCTACGTGATCCTGGGCGTCGCGCTGCTGACGCCGCGCGGCATCGAGGGCGGGTTGGTGCACATCGCGAATCACGCCTTCTCGAAGATCACGCTCTTCTTCTGCGCCGGGGCGATCTACGTGGCGACGCATCGCAAGAACATCTCGGAGATGAGCGGGCTGGGGCGGGCCATGCCGTTTACCTTCGGCGCCTTCGCGCTGGCAGCGTTGAGCATGATCGGCGCGCCGCCGGTGGCGGGGTTCGTGACCAAGTGGAACCTGCTGCTGGGGGCCTGGGACGCGGGCTCCATCGGAATCCTGTGCGTGCTGCTGGCAAGCACGCTCCTGAACGCGGCCTACTTCGTGCCGGTGATCTATACCGGCTTCTTCGGCCCGGCGGCCCCGGATCATGGCCACCCGCCGCGCGAGGCGCCATGGTCGATGGTGGTGCCGCTGTCGGTGACCGCCCTGATTTCGGTGGCGATCGGGCTGTACCCCGATCTCTTTCTGCAGTTCACCCGTGCGGTGCTGAAATAGGGAGGGCGAAACGACATGAGCCTGCTGGGAATCCTCGAATGGTGCGTGGCGCGGCGGACCCTGCTGCTGCGGGCCGGCCTGGCGGTGCTGGGCCTGCTGGTGGTGGCGGACGCGATGCCGTTCGTCGTGGACAAGGAACACGCTCACACCCGTCCCGAGCACCTGCCGGGATTCTGGGCCGTGTTCGGTTTCGTGGGCTGCGTGTTGATCATCGTGGCGTCGAAGGCGTTCGGGCACGCGGGGATCATGACCCGGGAGGATTACTACGATGAGTGAGTGGTGGCTGCATCCCTCGCTGATCCTGCTCGCGGGCGCGGCGGTCCTGCCGCTCGTCCCCGCGGCGCTGAAAAAGGCCTGGCTCGTCGCCGTGCCGGTGCTGCTCTTCCTGCGCGTGGCGGGGATGGCTCATGGCGTGAGTGGTCACGTGACGGTCTGGGATTGGACGCTCGTGTTCGGGCGGGTCGACGGGTTGAGCCAGGTGTTCGGATACATCATGGCCCTGATGTGCATCGTGGGTTCGTTGTACGGACTCCACGTGAAGGAGGACGCGCAGCACGCGGCCGCCTGGACCTACGTCGCGGGATCCATCGGCGCCATCTATGCGGGGGACTACCTGACCCTGTTCCTGTTCTGGGAGGTCATGGCACTGTCGTCGGTCTTCCTCGTCTGGTTCCGGCGGCGGCCCGAGTCGCTCGCCGCCGGGTTGCGGTACTTCCTGGTGCACACGGCGGGCGGACTCTCGTTGCTGGCGGGCATCATCCTGCGCGCCAAGGAGACCGGCGGTGATCTGACGTTCACCGGGTTCGACGTCGCGAACGCGGGGTTGTCGGCCTGGCTGGTGCTGATCGGGTTCCTCCTCAACGCCGCGGTTCCCCCGCTGCACGCCTGGCTGCCGGATGCCTACGGGGAGGCGACCTTCAACGGGTCGGTCTTCCTCTGCGCCTACACGACCAAGACGGCGGTGTACGCGCTGTGCCGGGGCTTCGCGGGCATGGACGTGCTCGTGCCGCTGGGCGTGGCCATGGCGCTCTACGGCGTGGTGTACGCGGTGCTCGAAAACGACTGCCGGCGGCTGCTGGCCTATCACATCATCAGCCAGGTCGGGTACATGGTGGCCGGGGTCGGCCTGGGCACGGCGATGGCGATCAACGGCGCCTGCGCCCACGCGTTCGCGCACATCCTGTACAAGGGGCTCCTCTTCATGGGCTGCGGCGCGGTCCTGCACATGACCGGCGAGAGCCGGTTCACGCGGCTGGGCGGATTGTACCGGCGGATGCCGTGGACGTTCCTCTTCACGCTCGTCGGCGGGCTCTCGATCTCGGCGTTCCCGCTGTTCAGCGGTTTCGTGAGCAAGTCCATGATCGTGGCCGCGGGTTTCGAGGAGCATCGCCTGGGGCCGGCGTTCCTGCTGATGCTGGCCTCCGCGGGGACCTTCCTGCACACGGGCCTGAAGGTGCCCTATTTCATCTGGTTCGGGCGCCGCCAGTGCACCGAGGAGACCTGGGCGAAGGCGAAGGAGCCACCCTGGAACATGATGGCAGCCATGGGGCTCGCGTCGTTCCTCTGCATCTTCCTGGGGTGCTATCCGTCGTTCCTGTACCGGATGCTGCCGTACCCGGTGGAATACCATCCCTACACCTCGTACCATGTGTCCGAGACCTTGCAGATCCTCCTCTTCACCGCGGCCGGGTTCTTCCTGCTGCTGAAGAAGCTCGAACCGACGAACACCATCAGTCTCGACCTGGACTGGATCTACCGAAAGGGCGCGCGGGTCTTCCTGGCGCTCGCGCGGGGTCCGATGCAGGCGTTCGATGGATTCATCGGACGGATTTACACCGCGGGCGGCCTGGTGCCGCTGGCGCGGATGGCACGGGCGGTGGGACGGTTCGACAACCGGGTGATCGACGGGGCAGTGGACGGACTCGCGACGTTGGTCGGGCGCCTGGGGACGCGGTTGAAGTCGATGCAACGGGGGTCGATCCAGGAGAGCCTCACCCTGAGCCTGGCCGCCGCGGCGCTGGTGTTGGTGTTGTTCCTGGTTTTCCTGTGATGCCCATGCCTCCCCTGAATCCAAATGCCGCCGCGAGCTTTCCCTGGCTGAGCGTGCTGATCTTCGGGCCGCTGGCCGCGGCCTTGGTGGCGGCGTTCCTGAAGGGGGACGGCGCGCTCCGGGTCTGGACGCTGGCCGCCACGACGGCACTGGCGCTCCTCTCGCTGGGCCTGTTGCCCGGTTTCGATCCGGCCTCGACGGCGTACCAGTTCGTCGAGCGGCGCCCCTGGATCGCGCCCTTGAAGATCGAGTACTCGCTGGGAATCGACGGGATCAGCCTGTTGCTGGTGCTGCTCACGACCCTGGTGATGCCGCTGTGCGTGCTGGCGTCCTGGCGGTACATCACCAGCCGGGTGCGGGAATTCGTGATCTGCCTCCTGGTGATGGAGTCGGCGATGATCGGGGTGTTCAGCGCCCTGGATTTCGTGCTCTTTTTCGTGTTCTGGGAAGGAATGCTGATCCCGATGAGCCTGATGATCGGCGTCTGGGGCGGGGCCCGCCGAATCTACGCGGCGCTGAAGTTCTTCCTCTACACCATGGCGGGCTCGGTGCTGCTGCTCGTGGCCATCATCGCGTTGCGGTTGCGGCTGGGAACGTTCGCGATTCCCGAGCTCGCGGGGGGGGCGCTGTCTCCGGAAATGCAGTGCTGGGTGTTCGGGGCCTTCTTCCTGTCGTTCGCGATCAAGGTGCCGATGTTTCCGTTCCACACCTGGCTGCCGGCGGCACACGTGGAGGCCCCCACGGCCGGGAGCGTGATCCTGGCCAGCGTGCTGCTGAAAATGGGCACCTACGGGTTCGTCCGGTTCGCGCTGCCGATCACGCCGTACGCGACCCGGCTGTTTGCGCCCTGGATCCTGGCGTTGTCCGTGGCGGGCATCGTGTACGGCGGGATGGCGGCGCTGATGCAGAGCGACCTGAAAAAGCTCGTGGCCTACTCGAGCGTCGGCCACATGGGGTTCGCGACGCTGGGGATTTTCACGTTGACGAAGGAGGGGTTGGAGGGCGCGACGCTGGTCATGATCAACCACGGGGTGACGACCGGGGCGTTGTTCATCGTGGTGGGCATGATCTACGAGCGTCTGCACACCCGGGAACTGAGCCAGGCGGCAGGGCTCGGGCGGGGCATGCCGGTTTTTGCCGCCTTCCTCGGCGTGTTTTGCCTGTCGTCGCTGGCCTTCCCGGGGACCAACAGTTTCGTGGGTGAATTCCTCGTGCTCGCCGGCGGCTTCGCCGTGTCGGCAACGCTCATGATCTTCGCGGTTCCCGGCGTGGTCGGCGCCGCGGCATACAATCTGCGGCTGTTGCAGAAGGTGGCCTACGGCGGGACCGAAAACCCGAAGCACGCCGGCATCGGCGACCTCGGAGCGCGCGAAATCGTGACGCTGGCACCGCTCCTGATCCTGGTGTTCTGGATCGGTCTGCAGCCGGGGCCCGTGGTCGGATTGCTGAAGGGCAGCATCGAACGGATTCATGCCCAGGCCACGGCGGCGATGACGGTCCAGCGTTGAAGTAGTGCCATGACCACGACTGCCTTTCTTCCGGAATTGGTGCTGCTCGGCGGGGCCCTGGTGTTGTTCTTCGTGTCCCTGGGCGAGGGGGCCGCCGCCACGGCGCAACGGGTGGCCTGGGTGACGGCCTTGGTGGCCTCGGGAGCGTCGCTGCTGGCCCTCGGCCAGAAGACGGTGTTGTTCGACGGAGCCTATCAGGTCGATGCGCTGTCCCAGATCATCAAACTGGTGGTCTGCGTCGGGTTCCTCCTCGTGACGCTCTACGGGAACGGGACCCCGGACATCCGCGAGGATATCCGGGCCGAGTACCAGTTGCTCCTGACCTTCTCGGTGCTGGGATTGGTCCTGCTGGCCAGCGCGATCGAGTGGGTGACGCTGGTGGTGGCCCTGGAGTTGTCCTCCTTCCCCCTGTATCTCGTCGTCGCGATGCGGCGTGAGCGGGCGGGGCAGCGGGCACAGATGGAAGCGGCGCTGAAGTACCTGATGTTCGGCGTCGCGGCCAACGGGATCATGTATTTCGGGCTCGGAACCTTGTTCGGGCTGACCGGGACGACCTCCATTCCGCTGATGATCGAGCGGCTGCAGCCAGTCGCGGGAAGCGGACTGATGGTGGTGGGGCTGGGATTGGCGTTCTCGGGCGTGCTCTACAAAATGGCGTTGTTCCCGTTTCATTTCTGGACGCCGGACGTGTACCAGGGGGCATCGAACGAAACGGCGGGCATGATCGCGACCCTGCCGAAGGTGGGCGCGGGTTTGGTGATGTTCCGGTTGGCGTCGATGGCCGGAAACGGTGGCGCGGCGGTGCCGTGGCTGCTGACCTTGCTGGCGGGGGCATCCATGCTCTATGGCAACCTCATCGCGCTCGGACAGAAGGATTTCAAGCGGTTGCTCGGCTTCTCGGGCATCGCCCATGCGGGCTACGTGCTCGTGGGCTTCGTGGCGCTGGAACGGGCGGGATTCGCCGCGGCTCTCTATTATCTAACGGGTTACATGCTGATGGTCCTGGCCTGCTTCACCGTGATCAGCCGCGTGTCGATGGGAGGCGACAACGTGGGGGTCGAGGAATTGGCGGGATTGCACCGGCGCTCCCCCTTGCTGGCCGCAACCCTGCTGGTGGGTGTCTTCGGATTGGCCGGGATTCCCCCGCTGGCCGGGTTCATGGGCAAGCTCTCGCTCTTTACCGCCGCGTTGCAGCAGGGGCATCTCCCCCTGGTGATCCTCGCCGTGATCAACACGGCCATCGCCATCTACTACTATCTTTCGGTCGTGCGCGAGGCCGTGTTCCGTGATCCGGGCGAGCGGAGCGACATCGTTCTGGACCTGCCCACCCGGGTGCTCTGCTTGCTCCTGATCGCCGGCATTGTGGGATTGGGCGTCCTGCCCGGGCCCGTGCTGGAGGCCTTGGGCGAGGCCGTGGGTTCGGCCAACGCCCTCGTGAAGCCCTAGATCGACCGCGACCGGAGGCTAAGGCTACGGTTGAGGTTCTGGCGCGCGGGCGAGATGCCGATCGAACCAGTCGGCGAACGCGCGAATGTCGAATACCATGCTGACCCAGCCATGCTGGCCCCCGGAATGGACCACGACCTCCACCGTGCGTCCCTGCGCGCGCGCCTTCTCGCGAAACCACTCGGACTGTTCCAGCGGCGTGAGCGTGTCGGCGTCGCCGTGGTAGATCAGCGTGGGCGGGAGGTTGGTCGTGATATGATAGATCGGTGAACTCTCCCGTCCGATTACCTTCCAAATGGCCAGATTCGTGGATTCCCGCCCGAAGGCCTTGACGAAACTTCTGGGTGGACCGCCGTCCCCGGTGTTCTCCGTGGACGCCCCAAGGTTGAGAAGGTCGGTGACGGGATAGAAGATCGCGACGGCTTGGACGGCGCTGCTCTCGCGGTCTACCGGGTCGGGGGCCGTGGCCGGACCGGGTCCGCCACGGGTCGCGAGCATGAGGGATAGATGACCGCCGGCACTTCCGCCCGTGACCCCGATCCGCCGGGGATCGATTCCATGCTCCTTCGCGTGATGTCGGAGGAAGCGGATGGCGCGGTGCATGTCGTCGATGATCTCCATGACGGTCGATTCCGGCTGGGAGACGTGGCAGACGGGAAACACGGTGTATCCGGCGCGGAGAAGCGGGGTCGCCATCCAGGCGGGGAATTGCCCGGCGCTGCCGGATTTCCAGCCCCCGCTGACCATTAGGGCCACGCCCAAACCATTGGGACGGGCCGGACGTAGAATGTCCAAGGTCAGGTTCTTCTCGCCGCGCTTTCCGTAGACGACGCCGTCGGTGCGTTGGACTTCAGGGTGGAAGTAGAGCCACAGCCCGGCTGCCAAACCGAGAGCAAGGAGCAGCACGGCCGCGATGGCCAGAAGGCACGTCTTGAGGATGCGACGGAGGGTCATGGAGGGAGACCGGACGAAGCCGCAGGAGCCTCTTTGGACTCCTGCCGCTGACCGGGTATTTGTCCCGGGAAGACTAGGTGTCCCGAGGCGATGTCGGCAATGAATTCGGCGGCACGCTCACCCGAATAGTCGTTTCTGCAGATCCCTGAGCGTGTACAGATCGGCCTCTGCCAGCCCCTTGATCCTTCGCGCCCCGTCCCTCCGCCTCCTCCCGAATTTCTCCCGGTGCTGCCGGAAGATCCCCTCCACGAACTCACGACTGCCCAAAGCCGCCCCATCGCAAAAGTACCTCACCCGACACCGCACATACTCCCTCAAAGGCAATCGCCCCTTCGCCCCCAGCACCTCCGCCACCGCCGTTGCATCCACCGCCCCACGCCCCGCCCGACCGTCCGGTCCCGTCCCCTGGCGTCGCTCGTCCCCCTCTCGATACAACCAGCTCCGGTACACCTCCAACGATCGGCTCACGCTCTCCTCCCGACCTCGTTGCAGTGCCGTGACCAACGTCTGGATCCCCAGCCGCGACCCCCGCCTACCCGCCATCGCCTCCCCGTACCCGCTCCAACGGTAATCCTTGGGGTCCTGCACGATGCCCGCCCGCACCGGGTTCAGATCGATGTACGCCGCCATCGTCGTCAACGCCTGACCCGCCCCCTCCACCAGCACGCTCTTGAAGCGGTCCTCCCACAGCGTGC
>CAZSOV010000031.1:2209-40721 GCA_964608505.1 uncultured Verrucomicrobiota bacterium | reverse complement strand
GAGGGTCACGACGGCCAGGCGACCATGGACTGGATGCCCCAGGAGCAGGAAAGGGGGATAACCATTACTTCCGCCGTATCGACCTGCAGCTGGAACGGAAACAAGATCAATATCATCGACACCCCCGGCCATGTGGATTTCACCGCGGAGGTGGAACGCTCGATGCGGGTGCTCGACGGTGCCGTCGCTGTGTTCTGCGGCGTCGCGGGTGTCCAGCCGCAATCGGAAACCGTCTGGCGTCAGGCGACCAAGTACCAGGTCCCCCGCATTGCCTTCGTCAACAAGATGGACCGCATCGGCGCGAATTTCGAAAACGCGCTGTCGGACATGCGGAAGAAGCTCCTGGCGTATGCCTTTCCCGTCGTATTGCCCATCGGCAAGGAGGACGGTCTCAAGGGCGTCATCGATCTGATCAGCCGCAAGGCCATCGTTTACGATGAGACCGACGAGGTGGGGCTCCGCTACACCGTCACCGAGATCCCGGAGGATCTCAAACAACGCGCCGAGGAGGCGTATCAGGAACTCGTCAACGGCGTTGCGGATCGGGACGATGAAATCGCCGAGTACGTCCTGAACGAGCAGCCAATCCCTTCGTTCGTGCTCAAGAACGCGATCCGGCGCCTCACCTGTGCCCTGAGATTCGTTCCGGTTCTCTGCGGATCTGCGTTCAAGAAAAAGGGCGTGCAGCCGCTGGTGGATGCCGTCCTTGATTACCTGCCGTCGCCTCTGGAGGCCTTTCCGGTGCAGGGGGAGCTGCCGGGTGCTACCGATGGTGAGAAGATTTCCATCGGCCCGGACGACGCGGGAAGGTTCTGCTCCTTGGCCTTCAAGCTCTGGACCGATCCCTTTGTTGGAAAGCTGGTCTTCTTCCGCGTCTATCGCGGCAAACTCAGCAAGGGCGACACCATCTATAATCCCCGCACGCGCAAGCGGGAACGCGTCTCTCGCGTGATGATGATCCAGGCCGACAAACGCTTGGATGTCGAAACAGTCTACTCGGGAGACATCGCGGCGCTGGTAGGCCTTCGCAATATCACCACCGGTGATACCCTCTGCGACGAGAACGAGGAAATCTTGCTGGAACCGCCGACCTTCCCGGAGCCGGTGATCTCGATGGCCGTCGAACCGAAGAGCAAGTCGGATCGCGACAAGATGTCGGGCGGACTCCAGCGGCTCGCCGAGGAGGACCCGACGTTCCGGTGCTTCACGAACGAGGAAACCGGTCAGTTGATCATCGCCGGCATGGGCGAGCTCCACCTCGAGATCATCCGGGACCGGTTGCTCCGCGAATTCAAGGTCGAGGCGAGCGCGGGCGCTCCCCAGATTGCGTATCGCGAGACGATCACCGCGCGCGCCCATGGCGTCGGAAAATTCATCCGCCAGAGCGGTGGGCGCGGTCAGTACGGTCATGCCGAAGTCGACATCGAACCCAACGAGCGTGGTAAGGGCGTCGAAATTCTGAACAAGATCGTCGGGGGCGTGATTCCCAAGGAATATATTCCCGCGGTCATCGACGGCATCGAGGAGGCCATTAAAGGCGGTGTCGTTGCCGGGTACACCCTCGTCGACGTGAAAGTGGCCATCACCTTCGGAAGCTTTCATGAGGTCGACTCCAACGAGTTGGCGTTCAAGATGGCGGGAATCTTTGCCCTGAAGGAAGCCGTTCGCGCCGCCAATGGCATCATCCTCGAACCCATCATGAAGGTGGAAGTCACGACCCCCGACGAGTATCAGGGCGACATCCTTGGTGACTTGAATCGCCGGCGGGGCAAGATCTCCGCCATCGAGAACAAGGCCGATGCCACGATTTTGAGGGCCGACGTGCCCTTGGCTGAAATGTTCGGTTATGCCACCGCGGTGCGCTCGCTGTCCAAGGGGCGTGCTGCCTACTCGATGGAACCCTCCCACTTTGAACCTGTCCCGGCCAGCGTCGCTGCAACGATTCTCGAGTCGGCGAAAAACAAACCGGCCGCCCGGACCTGAAACGGAGACTTTATCATGTCTGGACAACGTATTCGCATCCGCCTGAAGGCGTTCGACCATCGGATCATCGACCAGTCCGTCGCGGACATCGTCGAAACCGTGAAACGTTCTGGGGCACGCGTGGCGGGACCCATTCCGCTGCCGACCAAGATCGAACGGTACACCGTCGGTCGTTCGCCACACGTCGACAAGAAATCTCAAGAGACCTTTGAGATGCGCACACATAAGCGGCTCCTGGACATCATCGGGCCGACGGCGAAGACGGTGGATGAGTTGAAGAAGCTCAATCTGCCCGCCGGAGTCGACATCACCATCAAGATCTAACCCACATGATCGGCCTCATCGGCAAAAAACTCGGACAAACCCGGATCTATGACCAGTCCGGGAAGGCAGTACCGGTAACGGTGGTGCTTGCTGGACCCAACTACGTCGTCCAAAAGAAGACCGTGGAGTCGGATGGCTACAACGCCGTCCAACTTGGATTTGGTCCCCAGAAAGAGGCCCGGCTCACCAAGCCGGAGGCAGGACATCTGGCCAAGTCCAAGACCCCTCCGGTGCGTCGGCTCCGTGAATTTCGTGATTTCACCGCGGAGGTCAAGGCGGGCGATCAGGTCGGCGTTAGCCTGTTTGCCGAGGGTGACTTTATTGACGCCATTGGCACGACCAAGGGCCGTGGTTTTGAGGGTGTCGTTCGCCGACACGGGTTTCGGGGCGGCGATTCCACGCACGGGGCCAAGGGCTGGCATCGTCGTTCGGGCGCCATTGGGCAGCGTCTCTTTCCCGGCACCGTCATGCGTGGCATGAAGATGCCCGGGCACATGGGACAAGTCCGTCGTACCACTCAGAACCTGCAGGTGGTCAAAATCATAGAGTCGGAGCAGCTCCTGCTCATCAAGGGCGCCATCCCGGGGGCCAACGGTGAGTTCGTGATTATCAGGGAGTCCAAGAAACTCCCGAAGACGGCCAAGAAGTAGCAAGGAACCACTCTCGTGAATATCCAGATTTCGGATCTGCAGGGCAACAAGGTTGCCGAGCGTCCGGTGACCTTCGAGGTCATCGAGAACGCGCGCGGCACGCAGGCAGTCAAGGACACCGTCGTCGCTCACATGGCGGCTCGACGCCAGGGCACCCGGTCCGCCAAGACCGCCGGCGAGGTCGTTGGTACCAACAAGAAGCCTTGGCGTCAGAAGGGTACGGGCCGAGCGCGCGCCGGTTCCTATCAGTCGCCGCTTTGGGTGGGTGGCGGCGTGGTCTTTGGGCCGCGTCCCCACGACTTCTCGGTGAAGGTGAATGCCCGGGTGAAGAAGCTGGCTTTGCGCAAGGCGATCAGCGAGCGTCTTGCCGCCGGTGATGTCGTCGTCGTGAAGGACCTCACCTTGGGCAGCCATCGCACGAAGGACTTTGTGGCCGCCACCGCGAGCATGGGCGTCGGATCCGGTTCGGTGCTCTTTGTTTCCTCGGCCAACCGCAACCTGCTGCTTGCCTCGGGCAACGTCCCGAACGTCAAGGTTATCAGCGGCGAGGATCTCAATACCTACCTCGTGTTGTGGCCGGACAAAATCGTCTTCACCGAGGAGGCCTTTCAAAAGGTGGAACAACGACTCGGTGGCAAGGAGGTCGCATGACCATTTTTCAAATCGTCAAAACGGTGCGTTTGACCGAGAAGAGCACGCGACTCTCCGCGCAGCACAATCGATACACGATTGAGGCCGACCCGCGGGCCTCCAAAGTGCAGATTCGGGATGCCGTCGAAAGGCTGTTCAAGGTCAAGGTTGTCAAGGTCAACACGTTGAATGCCCACGGCAAACTCCGAAGGCAGTTCACGAAGGCAGCCGGACAGGATGGCGATTGGAAGAAGGCTCTCGTGACTCTGAAGGAAGGCGACAAAATTCAGCTGACCTGAACCTATGCCGGTCAAGACCTACAGACCCCTTACACCTTCGCGCCGGTTCTACACCGTCGCGTCCTTCGCCGAGATTACCAAATCGAAGCCGGAGAAGTCCCTTGTCGTCATTCGCAAGAAGACTGGCGGACGAAACTCCTACGGGCGCGTCACGGCCCGCGGCATCGGCGGTGGTCACAAGCAGAAGATTCGACTCATCGACTTCCGCCGCCGGAAAACGGGCATGGATGCCGTGGTGGTCGGCATCGAATATGATCCTGGGCGCTCGGCACGGATCGCCTTGGTTCAATACACCGACGGCGAAAAGCGCTACATTCTGGCGCCCAACGGACTGCAGGTGGGCCAGAAAATCCGCAACGGCGCCGACGCCGCGCCCGAAACGGGGAACTGTCTGCCGCTCAAGAATATACCCATCGGCATGGCGGTACATGCCGTGGAGATCACTCCGGGACGCGGCGCCCAGATCGTGCGGGCGGCGGGGGGCGCGGCAACGCTCATGTCACGGGACGGAGGTTTTGCGCAGCTGCGGTTGCCGTCGGGCGAGATTCGCCGGGTCAACGAGGTTTGCTTTGCGACGATCGGGCAGGTCGGAAATCTGGAGCACGAGAACATTCTACTGGGCAAAGCGGGGCGATCCCGGTGGTTGGGCAAACGCCCGATCACGCGTGGCATGGCGCGGAACCCCATCGACCATCCCAACGGCGGCGGTCAGGGCAAATCCAAGGGTGGTGGCGGTTGGCAGCAGGTCAAATCGCCTTGGGGCGTGCTGGCCAAGGGCTTTAAGACGCGCAAGAAGACCAAACCTTCGGATCGTTTCATTGTGGTGCGTCGCGACGGGCGCCCGCCGAAGCTGAAGTAAGACCTCAAACCACCAAATCTTCATGGGACGTTCAATCAGGAAGGGTCCGTTCGTCGATCTACCGCTACTTGAAAAGGTGCGGAAGATGAACATCAGCGGTTCGAAGAAGCCGATCAAAACGTGGTCTCGGCGGTCGATGATCACGCCGGAGTTCGTCGGGCACACCGTACAGGTTCATAACGGCAAGGTTTTTAACGCGGTGTTCGTGACCGAGAACATGGTCGGCCATCGCCTGGGCGAGTTCTCTCTGACGCGCACTTTCAAGAAACACGGCGCTCATACCGCCAAGGCGGAGGCCAAGTAGTCATGGAAGTCCAAGCTGTCACGAAGAATATTCGGATGTCCGCGCAGAAAATGCGCGAGGTAACCCGGCAGATCCAAGGCCTGAACGCCCTGCAAGCGCAGGCGATTCTGGAGGCAGTGCCGCGAAAGTCGGCGTTCTGGGTCAGAAAGACGCTCCGGTCCGCCATCGCGAATGCGGAGCACAACAATTCGATGAGGCCGGAGGCGCTGAAGGTGAAGAAGGCCCTCGCCGGGACTGCCCGCACGATCAAGCGGTTCATTCCCAAGGCCCGCGGGTCCGCGGGGCCGATTCTGAAGCGCAGCTGTCACGTCACCATCGTTCTTAGCGACGAATAACTCTTCCTATGGGTCAAAAAACCAACCCGGTCGGCCTTCGCGTGGCCGTCAACAAGGACTGGCAATCAAAGTGGTTCGCCGGCAAGAAGGAGTTTGGCAAGCTGCTGGTTGAGGATGCCGACATCCGCAGACTGCTGAAGAAGCGTCTTGAAAGCGCTTCGGTTCCTCGGATTTCCATCGAACGCGCCGCCAATCGCTGCCGCATCACGATCTTCACCGCCCGACCTGGCGTGGTTATCGGGCGGAAGGGAGCCGAGATCGACAAGATCAAGGAGGACCTGAGCAAGATGACCGGCAAGGATGTCTACGTGGAAATCCAGGAGGTCAAGCAGCCGGAGACGGACGCCCAATTGGTTGCCGAGAACGTGGCGCTGCAGCTGGAGCGACGCATCTCGTTTCGGCGCGCGATGAAGAAGGCCATCCAGTTTGCGATGGACATGGGCGCCGAGGGCATCAAGGTCCGCTGCGCGGGACGCTTGGGCGGAGCCGAACTCGCACGAGTCGAGACGTACCACCAGGGACGAGTTCCCTTGCACACGCTTCGCGCCAACATCGATTACGGATTTGCCGAGGCCAAGACCGTCTATGGCAAATTGGGAGTGAAATGCTGGGTCTGCCGCGGGGAACGCAAGCCTGAGAAGCAGCGCCCCGTGACCGCCCCGGTACCCTCGTCGGCGACCTCGGGCGGTGCCGTCGGCAGCGGAGCTTCCGGTGTGGCTTCGGCCCGCGTCTAGGTTCGACATCAACCCTTTATTAGGAGAACAAGAGGCTTATGGCGATGATGCCCGCGAGGGTAAAGTACCGCAAAATGCAGCGGGGGTGCCGTTCCGGCATCGCCACGCGCTGCAATGCGGTCGCATTTGGGGAGTATGGCCTGCAGGCGTTGGAGCGATGCTGGATGGATGCCAAGCAGATCGAGGCTGCACGTATCGCGATCACGCGTCACATGAAGCGCCGCGGCAAGATGTGGATCCGGATTTTCCCGGACAAATCGTACACGAAGAAGCCGCTCGAGGTCCGGATGGGAACGGGAAAAGGTGCCGTCGAATCCTGGGTCGCGGTGATTAAGCCGGCCACCATCCTCTTCGAGGTTGACGGTGTTCCCGAGGCCTTGGCACGGGAGGCCATGCGGTTGGCAGCCAACAAACTTCCGATTCGCACGCGTTTTGTCTCGCGTCATCACCTCGGTTGATCGCTCCCGTCATGAAGTTCGCCCAACTCAAGGATCTGACGCCCCAGGAACTCTCCGTTCGGGGCAATGAGCTCCGCCACGAGCTGTTCAACCTGCGCATGCAAAAGGCCAGCGCTCAGCTGGAGAAAACGGCGCGGCTGCGCGCCCTGCGCCGTGACATCGCACGCATCGAAACGGCCCTGAGCGCCCGCCGGAACCCCAAGTCTGCTGCCGTATGATCCACCCCACCGAAACCGATTCGAGCTCGATCAGGCTCCGTAAGGAACGTGTTGGCGAGGTAATCTCGGACAAGATGACCAAGACCATCGTGGTCCAGGTTGAGCGCCGTGTTGCCCACCCCAAGTACAAGAAGATCGTGACGCGCTACAGCAAGCATTACGCTCACGACGAGATGGAAGCCGCCGGCGCCGGGGATACTGTTCGCATCCGGGAGACCCGGCCCCTGTCGCGCCTTAAACGTTGGACGCTGGTGGAGGTGGTCCAGAAGGCGTCGACGGCGTCGACCCCTGCCGGCAGTTGAACCAAAGGACCCCAACATGTTTCAGGTAAGATCCATTTTCGATGTGGCGGACAACACCGGTGCGCGTCGCGCAGCCTGCATTGGCGTGCTCGGTCGCAACCAGAGGTACGCCTTTGTCGGCGACATCATCAAGGTGCACATCAAGGAGGCGGCTCCGGACGGCACGGTCAAGAAGAGCGAGGTCGTGAATGCGGTGGTCGTGCGCTCGCGGAAGGCGATCCGGCGCAACGACGGTTCCTATCTCCGGTTTGATTCCAACGCGGTGGTCATCATCGACAAGGAAAACAACCCGCGCGGAACGCGCATCTTCGGCCCGGTGGCGCGCGAATTGCGTGACAAGAAGTTCATGAAGATCATTTCTCTGGCCCCGGAGGTCGTCTGACCATGGCTACAAAATCACATGTCAAGAAGGGCGACGACGTGGTCGTCATCGGCGGGACGGAACGCGGCAAGCGCGGCAAGGTGCTTGCTGTGCTCGCGGACTCGCAACGCGTTCTGGTCGAGGGGGTGCGCATCGTGAAGCGCCACACCCGGAAATCCCAGCAGCATCCGAATGGAGCGATCTTGGAACGGGAGGGCAGCCTCCATTTGTCCAAGGTCATGCTGGCGACACGGTTCGATGAAAGGGCGGCGCGTCGGCAGGGTGCCGCGCAGGTTTGAGCTCCGTTTGAGGATCCAAGATGAATTCGAGGCTTTACGAGAAGTACGTGGGCGAGGTGCAGCCGGCTCTTTTGGCCGGAGGGCGTTTCGCGAATGTCCACCAGGTTCCGCGGATGGAGAAGATTGTGATCAACATGGGGGTTAGCGCCTCCTTGGAAAAGGTCGCTGTCGATGACGCCGCGAAGGATCTGCAGGCGATCACCGGGCAGAAGCCAGTGATTAACAAGGCGAAGAAAAGCGTGGCGAACTTCAAGCTCCGCAAGGGACAATCCGTCGGCTGTCGAGTGACGCTGCGCCGGGATCGGATGTACGAGTTCTTTGACCGGCTCGTTGCAACCGCACTGCCCCGCATCCGCGACTTCCGTGGACTGAATCCGCGGCACTTCGACGGTCGAGGAAACTACACCTTGGGCGTCAACGATCAGACCATCTTCCCCGAGATTGACCTCGACAAGATCAAGCGGCATCAGGGGATGGATATCACCATTGTCACCTCCGCGGGCAAGGACGAGGATGCCCGGGAATTGCTCAAACTCATGGGCATGCCTTTCGCCGAACGCTGAACTGATTTGTCGTCCAACCGGAACCCGTATGTCGAAGAAATCCTGGAGGGAGCGCGACAAGCGCAAAAGGGCAACCGTCGCCAAGTACGCCGCGAAGCGTGCCGAGTTGAAGGCGAAGGGTGATTATGAGGGCCTTGCCAAACTGCCCAAGGACGCCAGTCCGGTTCGCCTGATCAACCGATGCCGCATCAGCGGACGCCGGCGCAGTTACATTCGAAAGTTTGGGGTTTCCCGCATCACGTTCCGCGAGATGGCCCTGGCGGGCCTAATTCCCGGTGTCACCAAAGCCAGTTGGTAAGCCTATGTTGAGCGATCCGATTTCCGATTTTCTGTGCCGGGTGCGCAATGCGACCCGCGCGTTACATCCCGAGGTGGTGATTCCCCATTCTCGACTCAAGGAGGGCCTTGCCCACGTGCTGAAACGTGAGGGCTACGTGGCCGAGGTTTCCGTGGAGGGTGCAGGCAAGAAGGCCCTTCGACTGAAACTTAAGTACGTGGGTCGCAAGAGCGTCATCGAAGGGCTTCGTCGACTCAGCGCGCCAGGTCGTCGGGTTTATTCGAACTGCGGGTCGATTCCCAAGATTCGCGGTGGCCTGGGGGTAATCATCGTCTCGACGCCTGCCGGGTTGCTGACGGACCGCGAGGCCCGGAAGCGGAACGTGGGTGGGGAGTTGATGTGTTCGGTTTGGTAGGCTGCGTACCGAGGGATACCAATTATGTCTCGTATCGGAAAACTTCCCATCAGCATTCCTGCCAAGGTCAAGGTCAGGATGGATTCAGGCGTCGTGAAGGTTGAGGGACCCAAGGGTCATCTCGAGTTCGCGCTTCCCGGTCGGACGGCGGTGGACGTCGAGCAGGATAGGATCCTCGTGCGACGACCCGACGACAGCGCACAATCCAAGGCCTTTCACGGCTTGGCTCGGGCGATTGTCAACAACATGATCCAAGGGGTCCTTGAAGGCTTCAGCAAGCAACTCGAGATCCAAGGGGTCGGATTCAAGGCCGCCGTGCAGGGCAAGAATTTGAATTTGAGCCTGGGGTATTCGCATCCCATCAACTACCCCATTCCGGACCAGATCAAGGTCACGGTGGAGGAGAATACCAAGATTCGCGTCGAGGGGCCTGATCGGCAGGTCGTGGGTCGGGTGGCAGCCGAGATTCGGGCTTTCTATCCGCCCGAACCATACAAGGGCAAGGGCGTACGATACGTGGGCGAACAGGTCCGCCGGAAGGAAGGCAAGACGGTTCAGTAGGACACGCGAGGCCTTCGGCCGCGCAACACTCATTTCTTCGCAGCATGAACATTCAGAACAAGCAGCGCCTCGCGCATCTTCGGCGCCTTCGGGTCAGAAAGAAGGTCGTCGGCTCTCCCGATCGTCCCCGGATGAGCGTCAAGTTCACGGGGCAGCACATTTATGTCCAGTTCGTCGACGACTCCGTCGGCGCGACGATCGCCGCAGCCTCCACCCGGGCGAAGGCGCTTCGGGAACAGGGAACGCTCAAGGCGAACGTGGAGTCCGCGAAGAAGATTGGCACGCTGGCGGCTCAGGCGGCCCTCGAAAAGGGGGTCAAGAAGGTGGTTTTCGACCGGAGTGGTGCCCGCTATCACGGCAAGGTGAAGGCGTTGGCGGATGCCGCGCGCGAGGCTGGATTGGTGTTTTGAATAACGTACCCTGGCTATGGCAGAATCCGAACAGGCAGTGACACCCGAGATCCGTGCGGTGGAACCCAAGGCTGCACCCGAGATCCGTCCCATCGAGAATCGTGGCGGTGATGGTCGAGGTGGCGGCGGCGGCGGAGGCGGGCGTCCGCAGCGGGGTCGTCGCCCTCGTCAGCAGGATGGCTCCGGCGACAACCGGGACGGCAACGAACTCGCCGAGAAGGTCATCTACATCAACCGCTCGGCCAAGGTCGTCAAGGGTGGGCGCAGATTCAGTTTCAGTGCGCTGGTTGTGGTCGGAGATCGCAAGGGGCGCGTGGGGCTGGGTTTGGGCAAGGCAGGTGAAGTCGCGGAGGCCATCAAGAAGGGCGGCGCGGTAGCACGGCAGTCGATGCTCGAGGTATCACTTGCCTCGACGACCATTCCGCACGAAGTGATTTCCAATTTCGACGGCGCTCGGGTTCTGCTGAAGCCTGCGAGCGAGGGTACCGGCGTTATCGCCGGCAAGACGGTCCGCGCGGTGCTCGACGCGGCAGGCATTCGAAACGTCCTGAGCAAGTCACTCGGGTCCAAGAACGCCGCGAACGTTGCCAAGGCCACCCTCAGTGCCCTCGTGCAGCTCCGCACACGGGAGGCGATCTTCCGGGCGCGTGACATCGTGCTCGCCCCGCGGGCGACCACGGCAGCGGTGTCCACCATCTGATCGGTTATTCCCATGCGACTTCACAATCTCAAGAATCGGCCGGGCGCCCGCAAGTATTCCAAACGGGTCGGTCACGGCGAGTCCAGCGGGCTGGGTCGGACCTCGGGGCGCGGCGGCAAGGGACAATCCGCACGGGCGGGGGGAACCTTGCGCGCTGGATTCGAGGGTGGACAGATGCCCTTGATCCGCCGCATTCCGAAGCGGGGATTCAACAATGCACGCCACAGAGTCGCGTATCTTCCGGTCAACGTGGAGAGCTTGGCGGCTTTTGCTCCGGGGAGCGTCGTGAACGAACTCGTGCTGAGGGAATCCGGCGTTCTTCGCGGCGATGCCGATGGCGTCAAGATTCTGGGTGATGGGGCAATCGACCGTCGCTTGGTGGTACATGCGCACGCCTTCAGTGCGACGGCCCGTGCCAAGATCGAGGCCGCCGGGGGTGAATGTCACGTTGTGGCAAAGGCAAAAGTCGCGCCCCGGGCCAAGGCCTGATCGACATCGAGGCCGAAATGTTTTCGAAGATCCTTTCCACCTTGGCGAACTGTTTCCGGATTCCGGAACTCAAGTCGCGTCTTTTGTTCACGCTGGGACTCCTGGCCGTCTGCAGGGTCGTGGCTATTATTCCCTTGCCCGGATTGGACGGCGGCGCGCTGAGCGAGTTCCTCAAGGAAGTGCAGCGCAACAGCGGGGGTAACTCGTTGGTGAGCATGTACAGCCTGTTCACGGGCGGCGCCCTGGAGAGGTGTGCCCTGGGCGCGCTGGGGATCATGCCCTACATCAGTGCCACGATCATCATTCAGTTGCTAGGCGCGGTTGTTCCCACGCTGAGCAAGCTATCCCGGGAAGAGGGCGGCAGGACGAAGATCGTGCAATACAGCCGATACCTTACGATTCTTTTGTGCCTTGGTCAGGGATTCGCGATGACCCTTGGGTGGGAGCACCCCCAGAATATTCCGGGATTCCAGAATTTCCCTGGTGATCTGGTGATCATGAAGCCGATCTGGTGGTATCGGATTCAGACGGTCATACTTTTGACTGCGGCCACCATGTTGTTGGTCTGGCTGGGGGAGCAGATCACGGAGCGCGGTATCGGGAATGGAGTGTCGTTGATAATCACCATTGGGATCCTGGCTCGACTTCCAGCCACCGCCCAGGGGGTTTACTACATGTTCAACCCGCCGACGGGGCCCGGAAAGCACCTGTTCCACGGAATTGCTTTGGTGCTTCTTCTGGTGGGCGTCATCGCCGCCGTCATCGCGGTAACGCAGGCCCAACGGAAGATTCCGGTACAGTATGCTCAGAGGTCGGTTGGACGGAAGGTTGTCCCGGGAGGTTCATCTTTCATGCCCCTGCGGGTCAACGCGGCAGGCGTCATGCCCATCATTTTCGCACAGGCGATTCTGATGTTTCCCGAGAAATTGCTGATGTCGTTGGGGAGCCGCTTTGACCAGTTGGGTTTTCTCAAGACCCTGGGGATCGGCATCGGATACGGACGTCCCATGTATTTGCTGCTGGAAGGGGCAATGATCATCTTTTTCTCGTATTTTTGGGTCGCAACCATCTTCAACGAGATTCAGATCGCCGACGACCTCAAGAAGTATGGCGGATACATTCCCGGCGTGCGACCCGGGCAGGCGACCAGCGACTTTCTGCATTGGACCATGTCACGGATCACCTTGGCTGGTGCGGTGTTTTTGGCCGCCATCGCCATTTTTCCGGTCATCCTTTACCGGATGCTTGGTGTTCCATTTGAGGTGGCAAGCTTCTTCGGAGGAACCAGCATTCTGATCACGGTGGGAGTCCTTCTGGACACGATGCGCCAGCTGGAATCGTTCCTCCTGATGAGACACTATGATGGGTTTCTGAAGAAGGGACGGGTGCGGGGTCGCTTCTGATTCGGACTGTTCATTGAAAGATTGGTCGACAAAACCGATTCGTTGGCCGGAGACGGAGAACACGCAGGATTCACCACGATGGGCTTGATCAAGAGCCAAGCCGAAATCGCGGCGATTCGCGAGGCGTGTCGACTCGCAAACGAGGTCCTCCGCGAGATGAGTCAAGTCGTGGAACCGGGAATGACGACGCTCGATTTGGACGTCTATGCGGGCGAACAGATCAAGGCCCGTGGGGCTCGCAGCGCATTCCTGGGTTACCGTGATTTTCCGAGGAACACGTGCATCTCGGTGAACGAGGAAGTCGTCCACGGGGTTGCCGGGGGCCGGAGGCTGCAGTTCGGGGACATCGTGAGTCTGGATGTCGGCGTGTCGTATCGTGGGTTCGTGGGGGACACGGCGGCAACGTATCCGGTCGGTGGATGCGATCCAGCGGCCCAGCGTCTGCTGGAGATCACCGAGCAGGCACTAGGCTTGGGGATTGCTGCCGCTCGCGGGGGGAACGCCGTGCGCGCGATCTCGGAAGCCGTACAGAAGTGCGTCGAGGCGTCCGGCTTCAGCGTCGTCCGGGAATTTGTGGGGCACGGAGTCGGTCGCAGCGTGCACGAGGAGCCGCAGGTGCCCAATTTTGTCGAAATCGGAGTCCGGTCGCCGCGTCTGCGACCGGGCATGACCATCGCCATCGAACCCATGGTGAACGCCGGGAGGCGGGAGGTACGAGTTATGAATGATGGCTGGACGGTGGTCACGTCCGATGGCAAGCTCTCCGCCCATTTTGAGCATACGGTATTGATTACCGAGGGCGAGCCGGAGATTTTGACGTGTCGAGAGAGGACGCGATAAGGGTGGAAGGAACGGTGATGGAAGTGTTGCCAAATACGATGTTTCGGGTGGCGTTGCCGAACGGACATCGGATTTTGGCTCATATATCCGGGAAGATGCGTTTGAATTACATTCGCATTCTTCCCGGCGACAAGGTCGTCGTGGAAATGTCGCCGTACGACCTTTCGAAAGGTTGCATTACATATCGACAGAAGTGAATTGCCATGAAAGTTCGGGCTTCGGTCAAGAAATTGTGCGAGAACTGCAAGGTGGTCCGCCGAAAAGGCGTGATCCGCGTCATCTGCTCCAACCCGCGCCATAAACAGCGCCAAGGATAGAGAATCCCATGCCACGCATCATTGGTGTCGAAATTCCGGGGGACAAGCGCATCGAGATCTCGCTGCGCTATATTTACGGCATTGGGCCGCGAAACGCTTTGGACGTTTTGGAGCGTGCGAACATCCCGCTTGGACTTCGGGCGCGCGACCTCACCGAGCAGCAATTGTCGCAGATCGTGCACGCGATCCAAGATGGCAAGTACGTCATCGAGGGCGACTTACGGCGCGAAATCGGCCTGAATTTGAAGCGATTGCAGGGCATCAAATGCTATCGCGGCATTCGGCACCTGCGCGGACTACCGGTCCGTGGGCAGCGCACCCAGACCAACAGCCGCACCCGCAAGGGGCCGCGGAAGACGGTCGGCGTGCAGCGCAACCCCAACGCCAAGACGGGCATCCACTAATCTCATCACCCCATGGCCGAAGAGAAATCCAATTCACCAGGAGCCGCCGAGGCGGCTCCGAAAGCCGCGAAAGCCGGCTCTACCGAAGTCAAGGCTCCCAAGGCGAAGAAAGCGTCCGGGGAAGGGGGAACCGCCGGCGCGGCAGTCGCTGCGTCCGGAACGGGCGCCGCTCCTGGAGTGCCGGGAACGGGTGCGGCAGGCGCGGCGCCTGCGGCTGCCCCTGCCGGTCCGGTTGCCGGGACCGCTCCGACGGCGGCCGAGTTGCTCGGCGACGCCAATGCGACCAAGAAGATCATCAAGGCCAAGGGTGCCAAGAACATCGTCGTGGGCGTGGCACACATTCTCGCGACGTTCAACAACACCCAGGTTTCGATCACCGATGTGCAGGGTAATGTGATCGGTTGGTCGTGCGCCGGGCGCGTGGGTTTCAAGGGGTCGCGCAAGAGCACGTCCTTTGCCGCGCAGCAAGTGGCTCAAGACGCGGCGCGACAGGCGATGGCGCACGGGTTGAAGGAAATCGAGGTGCGGGTAAAGGGCCCGGGCTCGGGTCGGGAATCGGCGATTCGCGCATTGCAGGCGATTGGGTTGGAGATCAGTGCGATTCGTGACGAGACACCGGTTCCGCACAACGGGTGCCGGCCGCGGAAGAAGCGTCGCGTCTAAACCCGAACAATTTAGGAGACCAAGCTCATGGCACGATATACCGGACCCCGGGCGCGCATCAGCCGCCGAATGGGAGTTCCCATCTTCGGATACTCGAAATCCCTCGAGAAGCGAAACTATGCTCCCGGTCAGCACGGCCCGAAGGCCCGCCGGAAGTTCACGGACTACGCGCTGGGTTTGCTGGAGAAGCAGAAATTGCGCTATTATTACGGACTGCAGGAGCGGCAGTTTCGCGGTGTCTACGAGGAGGCTTTGCGGCGTCGTGGTGTGACCGGCGAGCAGATGCTTCAGATTCTCGAGACCCGGTTGGACAGCATCGTTTATTCCTTGGGCCTGGCGAGCACCCGCCCGGCCGCGCGGCAGATGATTTCGCACGGGCACGTCAAAGTGAACGGACGCAAAGTCGACGTGGCCTCCTTCAGCGTTCGGGTGAACGACGTGATCGAGGTTCAGGGGAACGCGGTTTCGCGACAGTTGGCGGCCCGCGGTATGGAGCTTTCCACCAGTCGGCAGGTGCCGGACTGGCTGACGTTGAACAAGGACGGTCTTAAGGGTTCGATGGTTCGCCTGCCGAGCCGGGAGGACATCCAACCCATTGCCAACGAGCAGGCCGTCGTCGAATTCTACTCCCGCTAAACCAGAACCTAAGGTCGGGCGCGTACGCCCGGCCATGGCGAATATAGGGCCTGCCGGGACGGGGAGTGTCGTGGCGGGCAGGTTACATTTGCCAGGAGGAAAACATGCCAGTCAGATTAGGTCGTTTCGAGATGCCCAAGCGCTTGGTGAAGGAAGAAACCGGCGCGACGGAAACCTATGCCCGGTTTACGGCGGAGCCGTTCGAGACCGGGTACGGGTATACCATTGGCAACAGCCTGCGGCGGGTGTTGCTGTCCTCGTTGGAGGGTGCGGCGATCACTTCTTTCAAGGTCGACGGCGCGATGCACGAGTTCACCACGGTGGACGGCGTGGTGGAGGACGTGACGGAGATCGTGCTGAACCTCAAGAAGGTCAAATTCAAGCATCACACCCGGGAGACGCAGGTGCTCCGGTTGGCGGTGAACAAGGATGGAGCCGTAACGGCCGGGGACATCGACGCGACGGACAAACTCGAGTTGGTCAATCCCAAGCAGTTGATTTGCACGTTGGACAAGAAGAAGAAACTCGAGATGGAGCTCGAGGTGAAGGTTGGCCGCGGCTTTTGTCCCGCGGACGAAAACAAGCGCGTCGATCAGCCGATTGGAGTGATCGCGATTGACTCGATTTTTTCTCCGGTATTGCGAGTGCGTTACGGTGTGGAGCCTGCCCGTGTCGGACAAAAGACGGACTACGACAAGCTGGTGCTGGAAATCTGGACGGACGGAAGGCTGTCGCCACAGGAGGCTCTGGTGCAGTCGAGTGCGATTTTGAAGAAGCACTTGGAACCTTTCTACAGCTACGACGAGAACGCGGTGCAGTTCGAGGAGGAGCGAGGGAAGGAAGACGAGGAACGCGAGCATTTCCGGAAGCTGTTGATGATGTCCGTGAACGAGATCGAGCTCTCCGTGCGGGCTGCGAACTGTCTGAACAATGCCAACATCACCACGGTGGGGCAGTTGGCGATGAAGTCGGAAAGCGAAATGCTGAAGTACCGGAATTTCGGCAAGAAGTCGTTGAACGAGATCAAGGACAAACTGACGGCGCTCGGTTTGTCGTTGGGGATGAACATCGATCCCGCATTGTTGGAGGCGCCGAAGGAAGATCTCACGAAAGCCTGATCCATGCGTCACCTGAAGCGTACCGCCAAACTGGGGCGCCAGTTCGAGCACCGGAACCGGTTGCTGGCCAATCTGGTCAACAGTCTCATCAAACATCGCAGCATCACGACAACCCTCGCCAAGGCCAAAGCGGCCCAGCAGGTTGCGGAGCGGATGCTGACCTTGGGGAAGCGAGCCCATGCCGCTATGTCGGCGGCGGGTTCCGCGGACGAGAAGTCCAAGGCGAAACACTTGGCGGAGAACGTGCACTGCCGTCGTTTGGTGGCTGCACGGTTGCATAGCCAGGCCCGTTCCCATTTCAAGAGCAAGGACGAACGCTTGGAGTGGCGCGAGAGTGAGGATGTCGTGCACATTCTGTGCGACAAACTGGCACCTGTTTACAAGGATCGTCGCGGGGGTTACACGCGCATCATCAAACTGAGTGCTCCCCGCCGGGGCGATGCCGGAGCCCGGGCCATCCTCCAATGGGTGGACCTGCCTGCCGAGGCCGGCGGCCCAGCGGCGACGGCGCCGTCGCCCGATTCCGAGGCGAAGAGCTAGGGGCTCGAGACCACGACAACGCTTTGACGGGGGCCTGCCGGCAACGGCGGGCCCCTTTCTTTTTGCCAGCGGTCGTCGATGCCGGGTGCGATGTCGGCGGTTCTACTGGTAGATCGAAGTGCGCCGAGGTTGGAGGCGAGGAACGAGGGAGGTTTTGGATTTGGTTCCCGGGCGCGCCGGAACCTCGGAGTACGGTATTTTTTTCCGCGAAACGAGTTCCGGCTTGGTTTCGAGGCGGGATACGGGTACTGAGCGTGGTGTACCATGTCCGCTCCTGCATCCGCTCCGTCGTTGGCGCGTCCCTGGTGGACGTATCTGGACGCAAAGCATTGGTTTGTTTTTGCGATGGCCTCGATGGCCTGGCTGTTTGATTGCCTGGATCAGCAGCTTTTCATTCTCGCACGTCCGGCCGCGATGAAGGACCTGCTTCCGCCGGGTTGGGATGCAGGAAAGTATGGGGGGTACGCGACGGCGATTTTCGTGGCGGGATGGGCGACGGGGGGATTGATCTTTGGAGCGGTGGGTGACCGGATCGGGAGGGCGCGTACGCTGACGCTGACGGTATTGATGTATTCGGTGTTCACGGGGCTGTCGGCGTTGTCGACCGGGTGGCTTGATTTTGCGGCCTATCGGTTCGTCACGGGGCTTGGGGTGGGCGGGGTTTTCGGACTGGCGGTGGCACTGATTGCGGATTCCCTGCCCGAGCAGGCCAGGACGGGGGCGCTGGGGAGTCTGCAGGCGTTGTCCGCGGTGGGGAACATCACCGCCGGATTGATCAGCATGGGGGTGGGACAGATGGTTTCGAAGGGGACGCTCACGCCGGGCAACTCGTGGAGGTTGATGTTCCTGTTGGGAGCGTTGCCGGCTTTCCTTTGTGTCTTTCTGCAGTGGCGGCTCAAGGAACCCGAGAAGTGGGTGAAGGCGCGGGAGGCGGGAAGGCGTACGGGCGTGGCGTTTGGATCGTACGTTTCGCTGTTCACCGACCAGCGATGGCGTTCCTCGGCCCTGCTGGGGATGGTATTGTGCGTGGCGGGCGTGATCGGGCTTTGGGGCATCGGTTTTTTCGCTCCTGAGCTGGTCGGGCCGGTGATCGAACGCAGCCTGCGTCAGGCCGGATTGTCGGAGGAGATGATTGCCGGGCAGCGGGGGATCTGGATCGGGATCAACTCGATTGTCTTCAACATCGGGGCCTTTTTCGGAATGCTGATCATGACGCAACTGGCCCAACGCATGGGGCGCAAGCCTGCCTTCTGCATCGCGTTCCTGGCCGCAATGGTGGCCACGGTGGGCTACTTCCGGCTGTTCAACGGACGCGGCGACATCTGGATGAGCGGGGTGATGGGTGCCTGCCAACTGGCCTTGTTTGCCGGCTTCGCGATCTACCTTCCCGAGCTGTTCCCGCTGCGGTTGAGGAGCACGGGGACCAGCTTTTGCTACAACGTGGGGCGATTCGTGGCGGCCAGCGGACCCTTCACGCTGGGTCATTTGCAGGCGGCTTTGCGGGCCTCGGCCACGACGCCCGAGGCGAAGATCGAGGCTTTCCGGAATGCGACCACGTACATGAGCGCGATTTTCCTGCTGGGCCTCGTGGCCCTCTATTTCCTGCCCGAGACGAAGGGGCGTCCGTTGCCGGAGGATTGAAGGAGATGCAGACGGGGGCCTGCACCGGGGTTCCCCGGCGGCCAACGCCGAGAGTGTCCGGAGTCTTCAAAGTGCTGGCCGTGCGGCGCGCAGCAGGGACCGGATTTCACGCTTGTTGACCTTGCCGACGCTTGTGCGGGGGAGCGCGTCGACGATGCGAATCTCGGTGAGGATGGCGCGTTTGTGAATCGCGCCGCGATCGATGAATTCGTGGAGGAAATGAAAGAGATCCTTGGGAGAGACGGTGCCCTTGGACTCCTCTTTGAGCACGACATCGGCGTGCGGGCGTTCGTCCCATTTCGGGTCGACGACGCCGACCACGGCGACTTCGCGAACCGCGGCATGCTGGCTGAGGGCATTCTCGAGTTCGAGGGAGGAGATCCATTCGCCGCCAATCTTGATCACGTCCTTGATGCGGTCGGTGATATGGATGTATCCGGAGGGATCCAGGCAGGCCATGTCGCCCGTGTGCAGCCAGCCCGAGCGCCAGAGTTCGCGCGAGCGTTCGGGGTCGCGGAAGTAACCGGGGGTGAGCCAGGGGGCGCGAAGGACGAGTTCGCCTTGGTGGGAGGAACCCGGCGGAACGGGTTGTTCGTCGGCATCCAGGATTCGGGCGCTGACCAAGGGTACGGGAAAGCCGGCACGGGTGAGGATGTCGACGTTTCGTTCGTCGTCGTCGGATTCCTCCTCGGGTTTGATTTGGGCGACCGCCACGATGGGACAGGTTTCGGACATGCCGTAACCGGCCATGATCTGAAGGCCGCGCTGGCGGGCGAGGCGAGCCAGGCCTTTGGGGAGTGCTGAACCGCCGATGATCACCTTGAGCCCGGTCCACTGCGTGTGCGCGGCACCCGGGTAGCTGAGGAGCATCTGGAGGATCGTCGGCACGCAGTGGGAGAAGGTGACCTGATGCTGGGCCAGGAGGTGGGTCAGGAGCGCGGGTTCGTAGCGGCCCGGGTAGACCTGCTTGAGACCCAGGAGGGTGGCAATGTAGGGGACACCCCACGCATGGACGTGGAACATCGGAGTGAGGGGCATGTAGACATCGTGCCCATGGAGTGCGACCGGTTGGAGGCCGGACGCCAGAGCCAGTCCCGCACCGAGGGTGTGGAGGACGATCTGGCGGTGGGTGAAGTAGACTCCCTTCGGATCGCCGGTGGTACCGGTCGTGTAGAAGAGCGTGGCCACGGTGTTTTCGTCCGGATCGACGAACGCGTGCACCGGATTGGCGGCGGCTAGCAGGTCCTCGTAGAGTCCGGCGATCTCGAACGGGGGCGGCGCCGGCAGGGGCCCGTCGTTCATCACGACGATGGCGCGCACCGAGGCGAGGTGGGGGCGGAGTTGCTCGATCAGCGGCAGAAAATCCGGGTGAACGAGGAGGACCTGGTCATCCGCATGATGGATGGTGTATAGGATTTGTTCGGGGGCGAGTCGCACGTTGATGGTATGCAACACCGCTCCGAACATGGGGACGCCGAAGAAGCACTCGAGGTAACGATGGCTGTCCCAATCCATCACGCCGACCCGGTCTCCCTGTTGAACTCCCAGTCCCGCCAGTACGTTGGCGAGGCGATGGACACGCTCGCCGAGCTCGAGATACGTCAGCTCGCGCAGATCCCGATAGACGATTTTCTGCCGGGGTGCCCACGAAAGAGGGCGCTCCAGCAGCCGATGAATGACCAATGCGGAGGGCTGACCGATCTGGGGGTAGTCCGGCGTGTTTGGCATGTCGGGGACAGGGGACAGGTCCAGTCTATCGGCAGTCCTCCCGGGACCCAAGTCCGGAGGTGGCGTGATCCGCGGAGCGGTCCGGCGGGTACCGGCATGGCCGGTCAACGGCGCCTGGCCCGGGGATCAGACGAGAATCGGAACGGCCTTCCGCCGAGAATCTGGTCCGAGGTCACGGTCGGGGAAATGAATTTCTCGACGTGCTCGATGTACAGTTCGGTGCCGCGGTAGTGGTCGACATGGGGCCACCGCGCGGGGTTGTACATGGCGTCGGTCAGGTCACGGACGAGGACGACGTGCTTGCCGTTCCTGGCCATTTGCCGGAGGCCGAACGGGCGACCGGAGACGCACATGTTGACGTGAACGCCAAGGAGCATGACATGAGTAATGCCGCGCTGTTCGAGGAGGTTCCAGATCTCGACACCGGAATCGCTGATGGCGTCCTCGTCATGGATTTCGAGGGTGGCCATCTGGCGGGTCCAGGGGGCGCGGGGGTTGAGTCCCCTGGCCTCGAGCTCGCGCGCCCAGGCTTGGTGCTCGGCTGGATCGTCGTCCTCGCCGCCGTCGGATTGGTCGATGGGGTAGACGCCGTTTTCCTCCGCGGGGATCTTGCTGCACCACTCTCCGATGTCCCGCGGCAGGTTGGCGGCCTTGGGGGCGGCCTTGGCGCGGAGCCTGGCGGGATGGTTCTCGTAGGGCGCCATGCAACTGCTTGGGGCATGAATGACGAGGGCGCCGGCGGCGCGGGCCTTGACCAGGAACTCGTTCATCCGGGGCGCCATTTCGGAGGCGCGCCGCACGGCGTTCCGGCAATGGTGCAGGTCCCACATGTCGCAAACGATGACCGCCGTGCGCGGAGGAGCCCAGGTCTCGCGGGATCGCACGACGCGATGCTCGGAGCCGCCGGGTTTCGGTGCGCGCTTCTGGAGGGTCAGCTTGAACTCGTGGCTCCCGCCGAAGGCGGCGCCCAGCGAGGCCAGAAACAGCCCGAGAACCAAGGCACGACAAGGCAGGGAACGGGGTTGCATCCTTGGAAGCCTAGATGGGCGGGGCTGGGATGAGAACCGGGAAATCGGGACATTGGGAAATCGGGACATTGGGAAATCGGGGTATGCGACCGGAAGACGGGGGCAGGGGGTCGTTGAGGAGATCGGGCGGCCTGGGCGACCGGGGGCGCGCGGTCCGGTGTGGACGAGGTGTGGAGCCGCCTCGAGCGAGGCTTAGCCGGGGGAAGGAAAAAGGCGGCCCGGAGGCCGCCTTGCGTGGGAACATGGAACCAGGAGCAGGCTTGGACCGAGTCAGTGGGACTTCTCGAGGGCTTCCTCCTCGGCCACGTTGAGCGCCTTGTATCCGCCCTGCGACTTGAAGTAGAGAATCAGGAGCAGGTAGAGGACGGCCATGAGGGCGGGAACCGCGGCCGTCACCTTGAGGGCCATGCGTCCGCCCTCCAAGGTGGCTGCGTTCACCGGTCCCCGGTCCCGTTCTGCGGTTGCCTTGGCCGACTGCCACCAGGCGGAGAGCGCCTCGTGGTTCTTGTCGGATTTGCCTTCCTTCTTCAGCACTTCGCCCACTTTCGCGAGTTCGACGCCGGTGTCGGCGAGGACGCCGACCTTCGATCCGTCGAGGCCCTTGATGGCGGGCAGGAACAGGAAACCCTTCGGTTCGCTGACCGAGTAGAGGGCGTAGGTTTCGCGGGCCGATGCTTCCAGGCTCTTGGACGCGAAATAGTCCTGCTTGTAGCCGATGGCGGGTCCGCCGAGGAGTCCGGCGGAGAGCATGCCCGCGCCGCCCAGGAGGCCGATGGCAACGGCGCCGCCCTTGGGGAAGCGTTCGGAGGCAACGGCCAGCATCGTCGGCCAAAGGAAGGTCTTGCCGAGTGCGTAGACGGTGGCGGCCACGACGCACATCACCACGCTGCCGGCGCCGCCGAGCATGGTCAGGCCCAAGGCACCGAGGATGCCGCTCACGAAGAGCAGTCCCAAGGGCGAGATGCGGTGGACGATCGGTCCGGCGACGAAGCGAAGCACGAACATGAGCACCGACGTGTACACGAACAGTTTGAGGCCGTTTGCGGGACTGGCCATGATGCTTCCGGTGATCTTGCTGATCCAGGAATCGGTGCCGAGTTCGACGTAGCCGACCAAGGCATGGATGGCGAGCAGGACGAGCATGAGCGGAGCCGCCACGGTCCCGAGCATCTGGCCAAGGGTGACTCCAGCGGAGGCCGCCTCGGATTTCGGGAAGCGCTGGCCGAAGAGCATTCCGCCGTAGAGGACGACCGGAATGAGGAAGAGGGACATCTGGATTTTCCAATCGATGGCGGGCGAGAGGACCTTGCCGGCGGCGTCGGTGGAGGCGGCCATGAAGGTGGAGGCCAGACCGCCGAGGACGAGCCCGGCGGGCCAACCCGCGTGCAGGATGTTCAGGTAGTGGGTTTTCTCCTTCGGGAAGAGGGTGGCCACGAGGGGATTGACCACTGCCTCGCAGACGCCGTTGCCGATGGAAAAAATGAACATCGCCGCGAACAGGCACCAGTAGGCGGCGGACTTCCCTCCCGAGGCGAAGAATGCCGGCGTGGCCAGAGTGAGCACGGCCGAGACGAAGTGCAGCAGGAAGGCGGCAATCATCAGCTTCCCGTAGCCGATGCGGTCGGCGAAGAGGCTCGTGATGATGATGACGATGCCGAATCCGGTCAGCCCGCCACCCGTGATGGTGCCGAGTTCCGTCATCGTGAATCCGAACTGTTCGGCCCACTGTCCGAGAATGCCGCCGCGAACCGAGAAGCCGACGCCGGCGGCAAGAATGGCCATGAAGCCAGCCCAGAGCAGGCGTTTTGCGTTTGGTGCGATTCCGTTTTCCATAAGGGTCGTTGTTTGGGGATCAGGTGTTCGAAAGCTGGGTTAGAGGGTGAACCCGGGGAGTTTGACCAGGGCGCCGCCCTTGAGGGCGGATTCGTGGGCGCACAGGCCGACGCAGGTCCAGTTGGCGGACTGGCGGGCATTGGGGAATGGCTCGCGATTCTCGATCAAGGCGGAGATGAACTCATGGGCGAGATGGGGATGGCTGCCGCCGTGGCCCGCGCCCTGGGTGAAGCTAAGGTGCGTCTTCTTGCCGAGGTCGTACACGCCCTTGGTGGTGAAGGGGCGGATGGCCTTGGGAAGGCGCTTGGCGTAATCGGGCGCCTTGACCGGCTTGGGGATCTTCGACTCGGGGAGTTTGGCACGATGGAGGACGAGGGGTTCGTGCTCGACGAGGGGCCATTCGACGGAGGCCTTGGAACCGTAGACATCAATGCTCTCCCGGTACTGACGGGCGACGTCGAAGAGGGATCGGTAGATGCGGGCGGAGAGATCGCTGTCCTTGAACTTGATGTGAGTGGTCTCCACGGCGAAGGGGGAGTTGTAATGTTTGATCAACTCCTTGCGGATGGTGCCGGAGCCGAAGCAGGAGACGTACTCGGCGGTGGCGTTCGTCAGGGCGCAGACCGGACCGACACAGTGGGTGGCGTACCACATCGGGGGCAGGCCGGGCCAATAGTTGGGCCAGCCGTCCATGTCCTGCTGATGGCTGGCCTGGAGGAACTGGATCTTGCCGAGCGTGCCGTTCTCGTGGAGTTCCTTCATGTAGAGGAATTCGCGGGCGTACACGACGGTCTCCATCATCATGTACTTGAGGCCGGACTTTTTCTGGAGTTCGACGATCTTCTTGCAGTCGGCGATGGAGGTGGCCATGGGGACGGTGCACGCGACGTGCTTGCCGGCCTTGAGGCCTTCGATGGACATCGCCGCGTGGTCGGGGATGGGAGAGTTGATGTGGATCGCGTCGACGTCGGGATCGCGGAGAAGGTCGCGGAAGTCGGTGTAGCGCTTCTCGATTCCGAAGGCGTCGCCGATGGCATCGAGTTTGTCCTGCGACCGCTGGCAGATGGCGTAGAGGTGGGCGTTCGGATGTCGCTGGTAGATGGGGATGAACTCGGCACCGAAACCGAGGCCGATGATGGCGACGTTGATTTTGCGCTCGCTCATGTGCTGGGTAGGTGGCCGCCGGATGGGGCGACCGGCGGGCGGCAAACGACATGCGCCCGACCCGGAGCCTGACGTGGCGGAATGCGGGAGATCACAGCCCGCGCCCGAAAGGGGTGTCAAACGCAATCTCCCCGGGCGGGGCGCCCCGCCGGCCTCGGCGCGATGCTCCAAGTTGGTCGGGGCCCGCGTCGGACGCCGCGCGCGAGCGCGGCGGGAGCGGACGGGCGAGGTGAAGCCGGCGACTGGGTCCTCCTTCGCGATGACGCCGTGGCGGGGAGCCGCTCGCCGGCCCCGCGTCGCGGGCCGTCCGCGGGTGTTCGAGCCGGACGGGACGGTGGTCCGCGGATTGTCCCGAGGGAATCCGCAGGGGGGAACGAAGCGCCCGCCCCAATGGGGATGACGGGAGGCCGGGGGGGAGGGCAGGATGCCCGCCGTCGGAACCAAACGCGCATCCATGCAATCCACGACATCCCCGAAGCTGGCGCTCGCCTTGGCGGGCGGAGTTGCCCTGTTGAACCTGGCCCCGTACTCCGTGCCGGCGGACGATCCGGCGGCCGGGGTTCGCTACGACGAACCCGCCATGGAGGCCGATATTCCCCATCATCACGTCGGCGTTTTCGCGGGGGGCGCCACTCGGTATCGCGCCCCGGATCACGAGGAGGAGGAAACCGGTTTTGCGGCAGGCCTGGAGTATGAGTATCGGTTCGCGCGTCCCTGGGGCGTGGGGCTGTTGTGGGAAGGCGTGACGACGGATCACGCGCGTGACGCGATCCTGGTGGTGCCGCTGAACTGGCATCCGTGGGAGTGGCTCAAGCTGTCGCTGGCGCCGGGGGTGGAGTTGGTGGAGCACGGCGACCATGAGATCGTGCTGCGGGCGGCGGCAGCGTACGAGATCGAGTTGGGGAAATGGAATCTCGCCCCGGAGATTTCGTGGGATTTGACCCCGGAATCCCAGACGGTGGTCTACGGACTGAGCGTGGGGCGTCGCTTCTGAAAGTCGCACGAGGCGGACGCCCACCGCGCCGAACCGATCCGTGGTACCGATGCCCGGTGCACGCGGCGGTTCTCGGATCCTTGCCACGACCGTTTCTCGTCGTGGTGCCTGGGCGCGCTCCTCAGCCGGGCGGGGAGAGGTTCGGCTGGCCGTGGGCGGGTTGACGGGCGAGCCACAGGCCGGCGAACGCGAGGGCGCCGTTGAGGATGAGGAGCTCGTTGCCGAAGCGGTACGCGCCGAACCAGCGGGGGGAGTTGGCTTCGAGGACCCAGCAGACCAGCGGGGCGAGCAGGGCGACCACGGGGATGGCGGCGGGTTTGACGCCCTGACGGGTGAGCAGGCCGAAGGCAAAGAGGCCCAGCAACGGGCCGTAGGTATAGGCCGCGATCTTGAGGACGAGGCCGATGACGGCGGTGCTGGCGACGGCCTCGAAGATCAGGATGGCGAGCAGGAGCAGGGCCGCGAAGACGAGGTGCGAGACGTGGCGCCAGCGGGTCTTGCGGGCCTCGTCGAGGTCGGGACGTCGTTCCATGCCCAGGATGTCGATGCAGAAGGACGTCGTCAGGGTGGTCAGGACGGAATCGGCGCTGGAGAAGGTGGCGGCGGTGAGGCCGAGCAGGAAGACCACGGCGGCGAGGGGGCCGAGGTGTTGCAGGGCGAGCGTGGGGAAGAGGAGGTCGGTGCGCCCGGGGACGGGGATCTGCCGGGCGCGGGCGTATTCGTAGAGCAGGGCGCCGAGGGCGAGGAAGAGGGCGTTGACGGCGACGACGACAAGGGAGAACCAGTGGATGTTGCGTTGGGCCTCGGGGAGGGAGCGGCAACTGAGGTTCTTCTGCATCATGTTCTGGTCGAGGCCGGTCATGCAGATCGTGATGAAGGCGCCGCCGATGAACTCCTTCCAGAAGCTGGAGGCGGGTGCCCAGTCCCAGACGAAGACACGGGAATGCGGGCTCTCGCGGATCACGGTCCAGAGCGACGCGGGGCCGAGGTCCAGGGCGGAGGCGATGGCGCCGACGGAAAGGACAAGGCCGAGGAGAAGGAACGCGGATTGGAAGGTGTCGGTCCAGACGAGGGTCTTGATGCCGCCACGGTAGGTGTAGACGAGGATGAGGAGGATGATGGCGGAGACCGAGACCCAGAAGTCGATGCCCCAGGGCTTGAAGATGAAGGCGTGGGCCACGCCGGCGGCAAGGTAGAGGCGGGCGGCGGCGCCGAGGAGTCGGGAGAGCAGGAAGAAGGCGGCCCCGGTGCGCTGGGCGACGGTGCCCAGCCGGCGTTCGAGGTAGGTGTAGATCGAAGTGAGCTGGAGCCGGTAGTAAAGCGGAAGCAGGACGTGGGCGATGACAACGTATCCGGCGACGTAGCCGAGCACCATTTGCAGATAGGAAAACTGGACGTCCCGAACGCGACCAGGGACCGAAATGAAGGTGACGCCGGACAGGGAATCGCCGATGAGGCCGAACGCGACGACGTACCAGGGCGAGGCGCGGTTCCCGAGGAAATAGGCCGCGTTGCCGGCGCGGCGTCCGGTGAACCAGGCGATGAGGAGCAGGCCGGCGAAGTAGGCACCGACGCAGATCAGGACCAGAAGCGGTGACATCGGACAAGGGGTCGATCGTGCGCGGGGCCCGCGCGGAAACGGCCTTGGGCAGGGCCGCGGGGAGGCCGGCGACGGAACGCGCGGATGGGCGGTCTAACCGCGCAGGGCGATCTCGAGCTCCCGGAGATGACGGGGAACGGCGACGAAGGGATCCGGAGCGGCCTCGTATTCGAGGGCCACCCAGCCCTGGTAACGGGCCTCGCGGAGGATTCTCGCGAGCCGGGGCACGTCGGACGCCTCGGCTTGGCGGTTCCGGCGGCGGATCTCGACCTTGATCTGGACGTTGACGGCGTACGGGGCGCAACGGGCGATGTCGGCGTACGGATCCTCGGAGTGGAAGTTGCCGGAATCGAGGTTGATGCCGACCCAGGGGCTGCGGACCTCGCGGATGATGGAGAGGAGTTGGTCGGCCTCGGCGACGATGCCGCCATGGTTTTCGATGCCGAGAAAAACGCCGGCCCGGGCAGCGGCTTCGGCGCATTCCTCGAGGGCTTCGATGCAGTTCCTGCGGGCGACGTTTTCGGGTTGGCCCGCCAGTTCGCCGGCGAAGACACGGATATGGGGGGCGCCGAGGATGCGTGCGTTTTCGATCCAGCGCTTGACCTGGGCAATTTCGCGGTCGCGCTTTTCGCCTTTGGGGTGGGTGAAGGTGTTGCCGACGGCGGTGCCGCTGATACCGACGCCGCGGAGGAATGCGTGGCGTCGGAGGTCGAGGAGGAAGTCGGGGCCGACGTTGGCGGGAAAATAATAGGCCGTCAGCTCGGCCCCGGCACAGCCATGCGCCGCGCAGAAGTCGATGAACCCGGGAAGGTCCATGGGGTGATCGGCGGACCGACTTCCCGGCTTGCCGTTGGGCTGATCCTTGAAGTGATCCCGAAAGGAATAGGCAGCGAGGCTGAGATGGAGACGGGGCGGGCCCTGGCGGGCGAACGGTTCAAGGGCGCGGAGGGCGGGGGCGGCGCCCAGCAAGGTCGAGGCGAGAAGGAAACGGCGGCGGGAGGTCGGCATAGGCGTCCGGGCTGAGGGGTTGGCGGCGGTTGCGTCGGAGGAGACTGAGGTGTCGGGCGCGATTGGGCACGCCGAAACTGGCACGAGAGGCTGTCCATTCCCCGCGCGTGGAGTCAGACTGGGGAAGTTCCCAGGGACCGAGCCAGGGGCGCTGCTGCATATGAAACGGACGTGGATTTGGGGTTTGCTGTTGCTGGTCGCGGCCGGCTTGGCGGTCCGACGGCTTCAACCTTCGGGCCCCCGTTCGTCCGGGGGAGGCGGGACCAAAAACGGCGATTCGGTCGCGGAGGTTGCTCCCGCGGCGCGGGGGACGGTGGCGGTGATGGGGGCGGGCGCCAAAGGACCCCGGGATGACGGGGAAGCCGCCTTCTGGGCGCGGTTGGAGGATGCCTTGGGGGGGGCCGATCTCGACGAACGGCAGCGGATGCTCCGCGATCTGGCCTTGGATTTGGCGGGCGCGGATCCCGTCGTGGCTCGGAGGATTCTGGAGCGTTTGATGAAGGTGAGGGGGCGGGAAGGCCAAATCCAGGCCGTGACGTTTCTGGAGGCCTTTCAGGATGCCTTCGCGGCCCGCGATGCAGCGGCGGCGGCGGTTTGGGGGGAGGGATTGTCCGGCCCGTGGAGGCAGATCGCGTTGACGCCGGTAGCCCGGAGATGGGCGGGGACGGACCTCTCCAGCGCGTTGGGCTGGGTCGAGGGGTTGGGCCCCGGGGGGGAGGCGCTGGGTTTGCTGCGCGTCATGGGCCAGGTGGTGGAGAGCGCGGGAAACGCCGAGACCATTCGACAATGGGCCCGTCACGTTGCGTCCAGGACGGATGGCGGCAAGCTTGCCGAGGCGGCCGGGAGGATTTGGGGGCGTGTGGATGCCGAGGGAGCCGTTCAATGGGCGAGCGGGCTGACGCAGCCTGCGGAGCAAGGGACGGCCTTGGTCGCGATTGCGGCCGGATTGGCAGCGGACAACCCACGCCGGGCGGGGGAGTGGGTGAATCGATTTCCGCCGGGCGAATACCGCGAGCGGGCGGCGACGGCGACGGCGAACACCTGGGCAGGCAGCGATCCCGCCGCGGCGGCGGCGTGGGTGGAAGGGACCGGGGATGCCAGGCTGCTGGAATCCACCTTTCACGCCATCGCACAGGCCTGGAAAATTCGGGACCCGGCGGGGGCGGAGGCCTGGATCTCGCGCGTGGACGTGCCCGCCACGGCGAAGGAGTACGTGCGACAGTTCTGACCCGAGGTCAGAATTCGGGACGAGGTGGAGCCGCGGAGTCGTCGGGGGTGAGAAGTTGGGCCAGCCTTTCGCGAATGGATCCGCGCTGGGGAGCCAATTCCGAGGAGCGGGTCCAGGCCCGGCGGGCGCCGGCGTCGTCCCGTGTCAGGCAGGCAAGGTCCCCCAGCAGGGCCCACGCTGCGGCGAGTTCGGGATCCAGTTGCAGGGCTTGGTTGGCTTGCTGCCGGGCGACCCCGAAATTCGCCTGCCCGGCGGCCGTCCGCGCGAGTTCCAAGCGGCCCCTGGCCTGGATGCGACGCAGCGACGCCGGCGCGATGGAGGCCCCGAGAGCGCGGGCCAGCTTTCCCTGCACGGCGGCGTTCAGAAACGGTTTCCGGCTGAACCGGAACTCGGCAGCCTGACGCCAGACCGCAATGGCTGGATTGGTCCTTCCCTCGGCCAGGTGGAGGTCGCCGAGCAGATCGAGAGATTCCGCGGTTTCGCCCGAGCGAAGGGCCGCGTCCTCGAGGGTGGCCAAGGCCCGCGGACGATCCCCGAGACGAACTTGCAGCGACGCCAGACGGTGCGCGGTTTCGTCGCTCCAGGCGGCGGCGAGGGCGGATTGCAGGGACTTCGCGGCCAGGGCCAGTTCGCCTTTGGCCTCGAAGGGAGTCGCGGCAAAGGTGTCCTTCCCGCTGCCGGACTCGCGACGGCGCGCCTCGTCCCGAGCCAGACCGAGGTCCTGGTGGAGGGTTCCGTCCCGGGAGTACTCGGCGAGAAACCGGTGCCGACGGGCGACCTCGGTGCGGCCCAGGCGGGCCGCGGCCCAGGCCAGCATCTGATGGGCGCGGAGCTCGAAGGGACTTCGGCGCAGCCAGCGCTCGGCCAGCGAACCTGCCTCGGCGGCACGATCGGTGCGGATCAGAAGTCGTGCAAGGTGCACGACCGCGGCGTCGTGGTCGAGGAGGCTGCGCAACAGGGGCTCTGCCGTGGTGGGGGATTCCTGGCGAAGCGCATCCCGGGCGAGGGTCAGTCGGGCCGCCGTGGCTTCCGGTCCCCCGCGGCTGTCGAGGGAGGACAACAGGGGGGCGGATTCGCCGAAGCGTCCCATGCGGCTCAGCGTCTGGGCCCACAGCAGGCGGTCCTCGTCGGCGAGCGGGTGGATTTGATCCGCGTCGCGGTAGGCGCGGACGGCCTCGCCCAGGAGCCCGAAGGCCCGGGTGGCCTCTGCCAGGGCCAGCAGGTTCGAACGGGAGGGGGAGGCGGTCGCGTCGGCCTCGAGGCGCGCGATCTCGTCGGCAACCGCCTTTTCGAGGAATCCGCGCGCGCGGGCCGGGGGATGTTCGGGGATGGGGGTGGGGAGGGCCGGGCGACTCCAGACGGCCACCGCCTGCAATCGGTCATGATGGGGTGAGCCCGGGAGGTGGAACCCACCCGCGGCGATCTCCACCTTGCCGTCGCCGTCGAGATCCCCGGTGGCGACGGTGATCAACTCGATGGGGTTGTGGGCGAGCGGTCGCGGAGTGAAATGCTGGGTTCCGTCGTTTTCCAGCCAGAGCACGCTCGGCCGGGTTGGGTCGTTCCATTGATTGGACATGCTGACCAGCACCACGTCCAAGTCCCGGTCATCGTCGAGGTCGGCGGCGGAGGCGGCGTAGGTTCCGCCGAAGGATGCCACGCGATGGGGGAGGAAGTTCCAGGCGCCCCGGTTTTCCAGCCAGACGCATCCGTGATAAGGCTGCGGCCAGCCATATCCATGCTCCAGATTGTCGCCGAGTGGCAGCAGCAGATCGAGGTCGCCGTCGCGATCCAGATCGACGGAAACCAGGCCTCCGGAGCCGGCGTCGAAGTTGTGGGTGAACCAGAGCAGACGGGATTCGAAGCGGCCGTTGCCCCGATTCTCCAGACCCCAAACCTCCTCCTCGTCCTGCGACGAGACCGTGGCCACATCCAAGTCGCCGTCCTGGTCGAAGTCGCCCAGGGGAACATGGATTGTTCCGGGCCGATCCAGGAGGTGGTGGTCGAGGAATTGCAGGGGGCCGGTCTGCTCGAGCCAAAGCACCTCGCCGTGCGCGTAGCCGAAAACGGCGACCACCAGATCAAGGTCGCCATCCGCATCCAAATCGCCTGCCTGCACGTCCGCCACCCGGCGGACATCCTCCAGAAGAACCTGAGGCACGAACCGGTCCCCCTGGTTCTCGAGCAGGATGACCCTGCCCACCCTCTCGTCCGAGGGCAGGAGGTCGCCCAGAATGGAGACGACGATGTCCGAGTCGCCATCCTTGTCCAGATCGACCACGGTGGCGTGGGCCGGGGCGTTGAGATTCGTGGCGACCATTTCCGTGGTCCATGGTTTCAGCCCCTCGCGCCGGAGAAAGAGCAACGCGTTCCGCGCGGCGTCGCAAACGAGCAGGCCGGGTTGGCCGGTACGCCGCAGGTCGACCACTTGAAGGTGGGTGGTGCGGGGGATGAGGTGGGAGGGAAGCGGCGTCTCAAGCTGCCAGACGGGAGCAGGGCGGTCGACCGCCGCGGAAGCGCGGGGATAGATGACCACCCAGATCAGCAGGATCCAGCCGAGCCGGTTCCACCCGCGCCACGAGGGGGGACCGGCCATGGTGGATTTGCGCATCATGGTTTGGGCGAAGCCGAGCCCGGGGGCTTCCGAAGGGAATGCAGGGCCTCCGCGGCGGCGGCACGGGCCCAATCGTTGGTTTCCGAGGCGGACGAGATCCGGAGCGCTTCGAGGGCCGCGTCGCTGCCCTGTCCAAGCTGGCCGAGGAGGAAGGCCGTTCGGGACCGGACGGCGGGCTGGGGGTCCTGCAGGCGCCCGATGAGTTCCGGGAGGGCGGTGCGGGCGTCGGGCCCCAGCAGGGCCAGGGCGTCCACGGAATTCGCGCGTACGGCGTCATTGGTGGAGCCGAGATGCTCCCTGAGGAAAGGGAGGGCGTTCGTCGAGAATCGGCTCAGGGACCAAGTCACGGCTCCCGCCAACCGCTCGTTCGTGGCGGCCAGACTTCGGAGCAGGAACGGAAGAATGGTCTCCCGAGGTTCGCGGATTTTGCCGAGGGAAGTGATCGCCACGAGGCGAATTCCGGTCTCGGTGTCCTTGCCGGCGGCCTGGATCAGCAGCGGCGTGGCCGCGCTGGCCGTGGGCCCGAGCTGGCCGAGGGCTTCGGCGATCTGGTAGCGGAGGACCCGGTTCGTGCTGCCCAAATGGCCGGCGATGCGCGGAATGTCATTCGACGTCGCGTCGCCCATGCTCGCGATCAGCCGACAGGCCAGGGTGAGATCCTCGTCGGACTGGAGCTCGAGACCCGCCATGGCCACCGGCACCAGCGAGGTGCGCTGGGCGGGGTCGATGGAGATCAGGGCCCGCGCGGCCAGCAGGCGGGCACGAGGCAAGGGAGCCGCGAGATTCGTTCGCAACACGGGCAGCGCGCGATCCCCGAATCCGGCGAGGGCAAGGGATGCGTTGTGTCCGACGGTCCAGGCCGGATCGGACAGCGCATTGGACAGGGCGCGAATCGCCTCGGGATCCCCCCTGCCGATGGTCCCCAGCGCCCAGGCGGCCTGATTCCGGGCCACGACCTCGGGATCGCCGAGCGTGGCAATCAATGCCGGCTGCGCGGGGGCGGCCTCGGGGCCCAGCCTTCCGAGCCGATCCAGGGCCCTGAGGCGCGTGCTCAGGTTGCGTGCCCCCAGTTGCTCGATGAGTTTCGATATCTGATTGGTTCCCGGCTCCCGCGGGACCCGGGGGCGTGGGGCGGGATCGGCGGCCGGGGATGAGAAGCCGAGGAGCGCCAGCCCGAGAGCGACGATGCGAATCATGTTTGGAAAGGGGGGAGGAGGCGGGATGAAACGGGGCAGGACGGTTTGCCGGGTGCGGCTGGTGACGAGGCAGGGGGGGCCGGTGGCAGGAGGGGGGCGCACACCGGATCCCGGCGGTCATCAGGCACGAGCCAAAAACGGAGGCGGGCGCCCGGAAGCGCCCGCCTGTTTACGACCCAGCACCGCCCACAGGCGATGGTACGCGCGCTCGCGGTTACTTGGGCGGGCGGGGCAGGAGGCAGATGTGACAGCTCTGGTTGCCGGCCGCGTCGGTCACCACCAGAACCGGATCTCCCTTGGTATTGATATGGGCCGTGATCACGCCGGCCATGGGTTTGACGGACTGCTTGCCGGGGGATTGGGTCAGCTTGACCTTGGTTCCGGGAGCGTACGGGCCGGCGGCGAACGTGCCGCCGCAGGGACCCTCGGCGGAGTCCTTGACGTAGATCTGCAGGCCCGCGGTGTCGCAGTTGTCGGAGGCGAGCAGTTGGTAGAATCCATCGGGATTCTGCCCGCTCGCGGGGTTGGTTCCCGCCTTGGGCACGTTGCCGCCGGACGGGTTCGTGGTAGGCGTGCACTCGACCGTCGGCGCGGTGCGGTCCTCAACGGTGACCCTGGCGGTGCAGGTGCTTGCGACGCCGTGCGAATCGGTCACGGTCAGCGTCACGAGCGTGGTGCCGAGCGCGTACGGGCCCTCGGGCGAGATCGTGACCGTGATCGGATTCCCGTCCGGGTCGGACGATCCGCCATCGAAGTCGGTCACGGTCGCGTGGCCTTCGCAGTTGGCGTCCGCGGCGAGGACCAGATCGCGGCAAACCGCGACGGGCGGTTGATTGCAGTCGGCGATGGTGAGGTCGTACAGAACGGGGCTCGGATCATCGACGGAGGCCTTCAGGAACGTGACCTTGACCTCGAGGAACTGGCCCGTGACCGGCACCTGATCCCCGTTGGAAACGGCGGTGAACGTGGCCGCGGAAAGCGCGGCTTCGGTGGCCGCCCAGCGGGCCTCGACGATCACCTGCGCGCCTTGCGGCACATCCGCCGTCCACGAGATGATCTTGCATTCGGGATTCTCGACCTCGGTATCGCAGACCACGGACCAAGTGCCTGTCGGGTTCTGCTGGATGAAGGCGGAACCGCTCGCGTCGCTGTACGTATACGGCTGGTATCCGACCGGCACATTGAGCAACCAGTTGCCGGTGATCCCATCGTACTTGGCGACGTTGTTGTTGGCCAGGTTGACGGTCCAGACATGACCGTTGGAATCCGGAATGGCACCGCGTTGACCGCCGCCGTTGGCTCCCGCCGGGGGCAGTGTGGTCCAGACGATCGAACCGTCGGCACGCACCCGTGAAGCGCCACCCTGTGGGAAGCCGGAGCTGCCGCTGACGAACAGATCGCCGTTGGCGGCCGCGGAAACCCCCAAGGCCGAGATGCCGTTGTTCGGATTGAAGAACGTGTTCGGGCCCGGGCTGAAGTCCTGCCAAGGGGACCCCGCCGAGGCCAGGTAGACATGGCCGTTGGCGAGCGCGATGCCGTAGTTGCCGCCGGGATGGCCGTAGGTCGTGCTGGCGAGGCTCGTGGTATCCAACCGAAGGAGCGTGTTCCCCAGCGAGGCACCCCAAAGGATGCCGTTGGCGTCCACCAAGGCGCCATAGGGCGTGTTCGGAACCGAGATGGGGCCCGCGAGGATGCTGCCATCCACGCTGCTCATCTTGAAGTACCGGTTCTCGCCGTAGAGGCCGACCCAGAGATGGCCATCGGGGCCGATGGCCAGGGAACGGGCCACCGATCCCGAGTTCAACCGAGGCACGGTCGCGATCCAGGCAACCCGCTCGTCGGCGAGCTCGGCGTTGTCCAGCATGTTGTTCGCGTTCGAATCCACGAGCGGGATGATCTCCGCCGGTTCGATGCCGCCGCTGTTGTTGGCATCGGACGAGGTGTCGATGGCGTTGTTGCCGTTGCGATCGATGCCGCCGGTCGCAAGGATCTTCATGACCGTGGCGGGGTAGTTGTTGAAGCCGCGGTTGGCGACGTACACGTTGCCGCTGGCATCCACGGCCGAGCGGGACGGCGCCGGCCCACTCCAGGCGTTATGGTTGCCGATCGAGAACCAGGTGCGATAGCGGGCAACCTCCTTGTTGAGGTCGGTATCGATCTTGGAGACCGTGTCCTCCCCCGCGTTGGCGATCCAGAGCACGCTGAAGCCCTGCAGGACCTCGCTGAGCTGCAGTTGATCGTTGTTGGGGGAGTCGTGGTTGACGTTGAAGGAGGATCCGCCGTCAAAATCGGCGTCCGTGGTGTAGACTTTCGAGGCAGCGGAAGCGGTTCCGGCAAGAGCCAGAATCGCGGAGGCTGCGGCAAGCAGTCGGTTGGCGTTGGTTGGGTACAATCGCATGGGTGGGTGGTGTTGTGGGGCTTGTTCGCTTCTGGGCATCGTTCCTGGAACAGCAAGGAACTACGCACCTGAATTGGGAGGCGCTTATGACAACGAAATGCATTTGAAAAGTCAAGGAATCCATTAGGTGAACTCCTTAGGGCTTGGGGCCCATCGCGCGGGTTTCGGGGGTTGGAGGCCCGGTGGTGGGGGGGGAGAGGCGCGGTGATGGGAATCGCCATCGGGAAGGAACGAGGGAATGGTCAATTCCGGGATTGGGTGGTGAGGCGCTGCTCCAGGACGTCGATGTCCTGGTTCGGGGTGGAAGGGCCGGACGCGGCACCTGGGCGGCCCCGACGATCCATCGGTCGCGCGCGGCGCATTGCCAGGCGGCGAGTCTCCTCCGGTCGGGCGGACTCAGACTCCCGTCCCTGCCTAATGCCCGGAAGCTCCATAGGAGGGCGAGTCTGGCGAGGAGGAAGGGCAGAGTTCTGCCCAAGGTCTGAGAATCGTCCTCCTTTCCCGGGGTTCTTCCGCCCTGAATGACCGTCGTTTACATCCCTCCGCCCCGCCCCCCGAAATCCTTGGGATGCGTCCAAACCAACGTCCGGTCGAAAACGCCGGTCGAAAAGGCGCTTGCGTTTGGGGCGGGGCGCCGGCTAATTCACCGCGTCCCACGCGAACTTCGGCTCACGCACCCTCGTGACGCCGGCCAAACGAAAAGGCCCGGCTTGGCGGCCGGGCGGTGCAGGCGACATGAGGAGAAGCGTGGACGAGACAGATTTCCTTCCTTGTGGAAGGAGGGCGGGCTTTGGGTTGAAAGTAAACCGTGTGTAGCCCAAGGCCCGCCTTTTTGTTTTCTCAGACGGTGTAGGTGCTGGAAGCGGTGGTGCCGCCGCGGCCCGTCCAGTTGGTGTGAAAGAACTGGCCGCGGGGTTGGTCGACGCGCTCGTAGGTGTGCGCGCCGAAATAGTCGCGCTGCGCCTGGAGCAGGTTGGCCGGGAGGCGGGCCGAGCGGTAGCTGTCGTAGTAGGCGAGCGCCGAGAAGAAGGTCGGGGCCGGCACGCCGCACTCGGCGGCGAGGGACACGACCTTGCGCCAGTTGGCCTGCGCCTTCTTCACGGTCTTGTTGAAATAAGGGTCAAGGAGCAGGTTCGCGAGATTCGGGTTCCGGGCATAGGCCTCGGTGATCTTCTGCAGGAAGGCGGCGCGGATGATGCAGCCGCCGCGGAAGATCTGGGCGATCTCGCCGAAGTTGAGCTTCCAGCCGTATTCCTGCTGGGCGGTGCGCATGAGCTGGAAGCCCTGCGCGTAGGAGCAGATCTTCGAGCAGTAGAGCGCGTCGTGGATCGCTTGGATCAGCGCCTTCTTCGAGCCGCGGTAATTTTTCTTCGCGGGACCCTTGAGGATCTTCGAGGCGGCGACGCGCTCTTCCTTGATGGCGGAGATGCAGCGCGCGAAGACGGACTCGGCGATCGTCGGCGCGGCGACGCCCATATCGAGCGCGTTGACCGAGGTCCACTTGCCCGTGCCTTTCTGGCCGGCGGCGTCGAGGACGACGTCGACGAAGGCCTTCTTCTTCGTCTGCGGATCCTTCTGCCGGAGAATGTCGGCGGTGATCTCGATGAGGAAGCTGTCGAGCGCGCCCTTGTTCCACTCGGCGAAGATCGCGGCTTGCTCGGCGGGCTTGAGGCCGAGGAGGCCGGACATCAGCGCGTAGGCCTCGCAGATCATCTGCATGTCGCCGTATTCGATGCCGTTGTGGACCATCTTCACGTAGTGGCCCGCGCCGTTTTCGCCGATGTAGGCGGTGCAGGGCACGCCGCCGGTGACGGGCTGGCCCGGCTTGGCGCCGAGGATCGGGCGGCCGGTCTTCGCGTCGACCTTGGCGGCGACGGCTTCCCAGATGGGCTTCAACTCCTTGAACGCCGCGGTGTCGCCGCCGGGCATCAGCGACGGGCCGAAGCGCGCGCCCTCTTCGCCGCCGGAGACGCCGGAGCCGATGAAGCGCAGGCCTTTTTCCTTGAGGGCCTTTTCGCGGCGGATGGTGTCGGTCCAGAGCGCGTTGCCGCCGTCGATGATGATGTCGCCCGGCTCGAAGACGCCGACGAGGCCGTCGATGACGGCGTCGGTGGCCTTGCCGGCCTGGACGAGGATGATGGCCTTGCGGGGCTGCGCGAGCGACGCGGCGAATTCCTGCAGCGTCTTCGTCGCGACGAGGCCGCCGGGCGTGTTCGGGTTGTCGGCGACGAACTTCTCGGTCTTCTCGACGGTGCGGTTGAAAACCGAGATCTGGAAGCCGTGGTCGGCAATGTTGAGCGCGAGGTTCTGACCCATGACGGCGAGGCCGATGAGTCCGATGTCAGAATGCGTCTTGGCCATAAGCGGCGCCGAGCTTACGCGGCGGTCCGGCAACACGAAGGCAAAACCGAGGCCGATGACGCGGTATTAGGTCGCTCGCGCCGCGAGCCGACAGTGCTGGCGGCCTCAGGAGCTCGGCCCTCCACACGTTTCGGTGCTCCACCGTGGAGGGCCGAGCTCCCGCGAGGCCGCGATCAGTGGGAAAGCACGCGGCCGCGCGCGACGCTGCCGTCAGCGCTGCTTGGAGGCGTAGGAGCCGGCGCTGGGGAAGAACGGCGCGATCTTGTCGACGATCGGCGTCATCCACTTCGGCTCGTTGCGGTTGTAGACCCAGGAGAAGAAGAAGATGCTGACGACCACAAACGTCGCGACGCCGAGCACGATCTTGTTCATCTTCGCCACGGTGCGGAGGATCACCACGACCGCGACGAGGGCCGCGATGGCGATGCCGAGCTTCAGCCACGTGGCGGGCGGAATCGACTGCGCCTTCTCGAGCGCGGATGCGGCGAAGAGCAACATGCTCCCACGGCTACCCGGAAAGCGCCGGGTGACGAGACGAATTTGGAACGCCGGCGAGTTTCACGGGCGTTTGGCAAACGCGGGCGGTGAGATTCGGCAGGGTAACTCCTTCGGTCATTCTGGGGAATGACG
>CAZSOV010000031.1:0-2199 GCA_964608505.1 uncultured Verrucomicrobiota bacterium | reverse complement strand
CGCCGGTTGGCGGCCCCGTTGGGGCCCCCCGGGTTGCGGCACGGGGCCCCCCACGCCCGCGCCCCTACAGCCCCACATCCGGAATGTGGGACGGCGGTGTTTCGCAGACCACTCCTACGGAAACCGTGCGCGCTCAGTAGCGGCGGGGCAGGCCGAGGTAGTCGAGCAGCCAGGCCTCCTGCCAAACGCGGAAGCGGCCTTCGGGCGTGATCTTGCCGTGCTCCTCGCGGTCGGCGTGCGGCAGCAGGAAACCGAGTTCGGTGTTCACCTGCTCCATCGCCTGTTGCTGGCGATTGAGGTCGTCGAGCGGTTCGCCGTCCCACGCGACCGGCGTCTCGCCCGCGTCGGCGAGCCGCTGCAGGTGCAGCGCCACCAGCCGCGGCAGCGAGCGCCGCCAGGGATTGCGCAACACCAGCCAGTTCTCCGGATAGAACCCTCCGAACGGCAGGAAGAAATTATCCGTCACGTAACGGCGCCCGCCCTGCGTTTCCGACGAGAGGCTGTAGCACACGGTGATCGCGCCGCTGTCCTGCGGCAGGAACGCCACCTGCAGGCGGATGGTGCGGTCGTGGTTCTGGTAGACCGACACCCGCAGCCAGATGCCGCCGCCGACCTCGGCCTTGAGGGCCTGCACGGGCGTGAAGCGGTTGTCGCGCAGCCAATCGCGCACGCGCAGCAGGCGCTCCTGCACCGGCCATTCGTCGCCGCTGGTGTTGGCGGTGAACTTCGGGAACAGCGGCAGCGGGCTCAGGCTGATGGCGGAGACGCGCAGCCAGTTGAAACCCGACTCGAGCAGGAACCACACGAGGAACGCCGCGCCCGCCACCACCCAATACGGCCGGTCGAGCCAGGCGAAGCGCGCGTTCGTCTCCGCCACGAACAACGCGAAGAGCATCCACCGCAGCCAGCGGATCGGGATCGCGAGCAACGGCGAAGCGATGCGCAGGTTGATGTAGAACAGCACGAGCAGCAGCGCCGCGGCCGGCGCGAGGATGAGCGTGAGCATCTCCGTCATGGGGTGATTGCGCGCTGGCGCGGCGGTCTGTGACCGCCGAGCGAATTGCCGTATCGGGTGCAACGGCGGTCGTGGGCAACAGTCATTCTACGCGTTCCAAGTTTCGGCTTCAGCAACCTGTCATCCTGAGCGCAGCGAAGGATCCAAGTGCTCGATGAAAAGGCATGAAGCGCAGGCATGGATTCTCCGCTGCTCTCAGAATGACAGGACACGGATAATTGCGCCACGACTCACCTCTGACATGGAGTGGCTGCGGTCGTAGACCGCCGCTACAGGGGTGGGTTGCGCGATCATGCGGCGACGGCCGAACGCGCGCGTCCGCGACTCAACTCAGGCGGACCGGCATGATGACGCACACGAAACTTTCGAGCGTCTTGAACACGCCGGGGCTGACCTCGTCCTTGAGCTCGAAGAACACCTCGTCCTTCGTCAGCGCGCGGAGCGGGTCCATGATGAACTGCGGATTGAACGCGACCTGCAGGTCCGGGCCGCTGTAGGAAATCGCCATCGACTCGTGCGACTCGCCGAAGTCCGGCGACGACGCCGTGATCTCGAGCAGGTTGGACGAGAGTTTGATCTTCACCGAGTTCGACTTCTCCGAGGTGACGAGTGCCGCGCGGTGCACGCATTGCAGGAAGAGCTCGCGCTCGAGCTTGATGCGCTGGTGCGTCTCCTTGGGGATGACCTGCTGGTAGTTCGGGTAATTGCCCTCGACGACCTTCGAGAAGAGGTAGATCGCGTCGGTCAGGCCCGAGCTGTCCTTGTTCGTGTCGATCTGGAACGCCGCGCGGCGGTCGTTGAACGAGATCTTGAGCTTGTCGCCCTTGCCGAGGAGGCGGAGGAGTTCCGCGACGGTCTTGGCGGGCAGGATGATGGCGCCGGCGCTGGCGGCGGGCACGGGCATCTCCTTCGAGACGAGCGCGAGGCGGCGGCCGTCGGTGGCGACGAGGGCGAGCTTGCCGTCCTTGAAGTTGAAATAAACGCCGTTGAGGATGTAGCGCGTCTCGTCGGTCGATTGCGCGTAGGCGACGTTGCCCAGCATCGCGGCGAGTTCGCCCTGCTCGAGGGAGAACGTCTTGTCGTCTCCGGTATCGGGGAGCTTCGGGAACTCCTCGGCGCCGATGCCCATGATTTTGAAATTGGAGCCGCCGGACGCGATCTTGACCTGGTGGTTGGCCGCGGCG
>CAZSOV010000030.1:8156-40810 GCA_964608505.1 uncultured Verrucomicrobiota bacterium | reverse complement strand
ACTCGGCCCGCCGTCGCGCAGACGCTATGGCGGGGAGCCAGTCGCCGGCCCCACAGCGCAGTTCCACGCAGGACTTTGTCAACGGCCCTGGGAGTGGTGCCCGGCGGCATGTGTTCGGCATTGGCCGGGGCCGGCGGGGTGGATACGCTGCGCGTCCATGAGCCCCGCCGTGCCTGCCTCGGACCAGCGTCGTCAGACGATGACGCTGCTGGCCGCGTTGCTGGGATGGATGTTCGACGGAATGGAGATGGGGATCTTCCCGCTGGTGGCGCGCCCGGCGTTGCAGCACATGCAGGTGCTGTCGGCGATCGTGGACGAGGGGTTTGTGCAGCGCTGGATGGGGATCGTGACCGCGACGTTCCTGCTGGGCGCGGCGGCGGGGGGCCTGGTGTTCGGGTGGCTGGGGGATCGGATCGGACGGGTGCGGGCGATGACGGCATCGATCCTGTGTTACTCGTTGTTCACGGGGGTTTGTTATTTCGCGCAGGAACCGTGGCATCTGGCGGTCCTGCGCTTCGTCGCGGCGCTGGGCATGGGCGGGGAATGGGCGCTGGGCGTGGCGTTGGTGATGGAGAGCTGGCCCGAGAAACGGCGTCCGCTGCTGGCCGGGTTGATCGGGGGGGCGGCGAACGTGGGGTACAGCCTGATCGCGGTCCTGTCCATTGCGTGGCCGATCACGCAGCAGTCGTGGCGCTGGGTGATGATGGTGGGGGCGGCCCCGGCGCTGCTGACGTTCTTCATCCGGTTGTTCGTGCCCGAATCGGAACGCTGGCAGGCGTCGGTCCGGAAGGAGGCGGCCCATCCGATCCGGGAGATCTTCGGTCCGGCGCTGCGACGGCGGACGCTGCTGGCCATCGCGTTCGCGTCGATCCCGCTCATCGTGACGTGGGGGATCGTGCAGTGGACGCCGCTGTGGGCGGATCAAATGACGGGGGGAAAGCAGCCGGCGGTGAAGGGGTACGTGCAGTTGAGCCAGTCGTTGGGGGCGGTGGTGGGCGGGTTCGTGGCGCCGATGCTGGGGATGTGGCTGGGGCGCCGACCGATCTACGCCGGCATGTGCGCGTCGGCGCTGGTGGTCTGCACGGTGCTGTTCCGGGGGTTCCACGAGTTTGGGGCGGCGTTCCTGTTCATGACGTTCCTGGTGGGGGCGACGACGGCGTCGTTCTACGGCTGGCTGCCGTTGTACCTGCCGGAGTTGTTTCCGACGCGGGCGCGGGCGACGGGGCAGGGGGTGGCGTTCAATTTCGGACGGATTCTCGCGGCACTGGGGGCATGGCAGATGCCGGCGCTGATGGCATGGTTCGACAAGAGTTATCCGAAGGCGGGGGCGACGCTGATCCTGGTGTATCTGATCGGGATGGCGTTGATCTGGGCGGCTCCGGAGACGAAGGACAAGCCCCTGCCGGATTGAGGCCGGGGCGGAGACGGGCATGGGCATGAACACCAAGGATCTGATTCGACTGGGCGTGCCGGCAGGCGAGGCGATGCGGCGCGGGATGGATTTCATCAGCCGTTACATCCTCAAGGGGCGGGACCGGCTCAAGTTGCCGGCGGCGGTGGAGGCGGTGGTGCGGAACCCGGCGGACCACGTGGAAGACGAGTTGGCAGGCGAGTTTGCCAAGGTGCTGTTGAAGGCGCCGCCGCCGATGCGGGAGCGGAGCGCGCCCTGGCGCCAGTGGGGCGAGGGCCTGGAGCCGGAGGCGGTGAACCAACTGGCCCGGGCGTGCATGCTGCCGGTGGCGGTGGCCGGCGCGCTGATGCCCGACGCGCACGTCGGCTACGGCCTGCCCATCGGCGGGGTGCTGGCGACCCAGGACGCGGTGATCCCCTACGCCGTCGGGGTGGACATCGCGTGCCGGATGAAGCTGACGGTGCTGGATCTGCCGGTCGTGGATCTGGCACGGCGACGGGAGCGGTTGACGAAGGCCATCGAACAGGAAACCCGCTTCGGCGTGGGCGCGACGTTCAAGCAGCGCCGTCAACACGAGGTGCTGGATGCCGATTGGAACGTGTCGCCGGTCACGCGGCAGAACAAGGACCGGGCCTGGGCCCAGCTGGGATCGAGCGGCAGCGGGAACCATTTCGTCGAGTTCGGCCTGTTCACGACGACGGAGACGATCCAGGGCCTGCCCCCCGGGGAGTACGTGGCGTTGTTGTCGCACAGCGGGAGTCGAGGGACGGGCGCGGCGGTCTGCGACCGCTATAGCAAACTCGCCATGGAACGGCATGCGGGCCTGCCCCGGGAGGTGAAGCACCTCGCGTGGCTCTCCCTCGATTCCGAAGAGGGCCTGGAATACTGGGCCGCCATGGAATTGATGGGCCGCTATGCCGCGGCGAATCATGCCCTGATCCACCGCCACGTCGCGGACCATCTCGGATTGGAGGTCCTCCTCGACGTCGAGAATCACCACAATTTCGCGTGGAAGGAACGGCACGTCATCGACGGCGTCGCCCGGGATGTGGTCGTGCACCGCAAGGGAGCCACGCCCGCCGGACGGGGCGTGCTGGGGATCATTCCCGGCTCGATGGCGACCCCGGGCTTCCTCGTGCGGGGCAAGGGCCACCCGGTGTCGCTGGAATCGGCGTCGCACGGGGCGGGGAGGGTGATGAGCCGGACCAAGGCGCTGGAGACGTTCGAATGGGAGAAGGTGAACCGCATCCTGCGCGAACGGGACGTGCACCTGATCAGTGCCGGTCTCGACGAGGTGCCGGGCGTGTACAAGGACATCCACGGGGTCATGAACGCCCAGCACGACCTGGTGGAGGTGCTCGGGCAATTCGATCCCAAACTCGTCAAGATGGCGCCGAGCGGGGAGCGACCCGAAGACTAGGGGACCAGGGGAGTGCGAAACGCCATCCTACCGGCGACCGGCGCACCCTTCGCGGGCGTGCTCCCTTCCTACCCTGCCTTCCTATCTCCCCGCCCCGACCGCCTCGAGCACCACGCGAAAACCGATGCTGTCCTCCCGGTCCTCCGCCCGGCCGAAATCGGGCCGCCCGGATCGGCAGAACAGGGGGCGATTGAACCAGCATCCTCCCCGCAGCACGCGGAACTCTCCGACCGCCGGCCCCGATGCGTCCTCGCCCGGGCCGGACGAGGGGAAGTCCTCCCGGAACGGGTCCGCGCACCACTCCCACACGTTGCCGTGCATGTCGTGGAGCCCCCAGGCGTTGGGTTTCCGGGATCCCACCGGATGGGTGCGCCGTCCGGCATTGGCGTCATACCAGGCGAACTCGCCCAGGCGCCCGTCATCGTCGCCGAAGGAAAACCCCGCCGCGCTTCCCGCCCGGCACGCGTATTCCCATTCGGCTTCCGTCGGGAGGCGGTAGGTCTTTCCCTCCCGCGCCCCGAGTCGCCGGCAGAACTCCACGGCCTCCGCCCAGGACACCTGTTCCACGGGGCGCCGGTCGCCCGGAAATGCCGAGGGAGCGGCTTGCATGACCTGCCGGTACTCGGCCTGGGTCACCTCGTGCCGTCCGATCCAGAGATCGGACGCGAATCGGGCTGTGCCGCTCCCGTCTTCGGAGTTCTTCCATCCGGAGCCCAGGGCGAGCTCTCCTGCCGGAAGCTGGACCAGCGCCATGCCGAGCGAGTTGGTCGTGACCGGCAGCCGCCGGACCCGGGGCGCTGCGGGTGCCGGGCCTCCGGCGTCGTCCTCGCTGATCACCACCTTCCAGAGCACCAGAACGGCCACGGCCACGATTCCCAAGTCTCTCAGGACCCGCAGGATTCCTTGCAGGGTTGCCATGTGTCGAGCGGCGCGGGCTGCTTCCGGGCCCGCGCGCGGGGAGGAGCCTGGGTACTCCGCCGCGGGTCAAGCAAGGCAAAGTCGGAGTCGGGGGCGGCCCGGACGCCGTTCAGCTCTCGATGAAATTGCGGACGGACCGGAGCGCGCGGAACGGCCATGACGTGTACCGCAGGCGCGCGGCGACCGGCTCGTGGCGGAGGATGCGGGTGTTGTCGAGCAGTTCCCGGTGACATTCGGGACAGGCATCGGCATAGGCGAACTGGCCCAGTCGGACGCCGCAGTAAGGGCATTTAAGGATGTTCATGATGGTTCCGAAGTCAGTCTAACCCCCGGTCGGCCGGCGGTGCCATGGGGTGTAGTCCTACCTGCCCGGCGCGCGGGCAATGTGAAGAATCGCGGGGTGCCGGAGGCCGGCGCGGAACGCGAGGGTGAATCCCGCCCCCACGAGAAGCCGTTTGTCTTTCCTGCCGACCGGGCGCACGATTGCTCACAGCCGGAGGAGCGAGGGCGGCGCCACGTTCGGTTCGCGGGAACGGGAACCCGAGTCGGGGTCATGAAGCCGAAACCGAAACCACCAGCCCGCACCCTGCCGCGGTCCGCGAAGGCCGCGGGGCAGCGTCGGACGCCCGCGTCGCGCGCACCCGCATCCGCATCCGCGCCCGCGCGCCGGACGAGGGTCGTCCCGTTCCCCATCGTGGGAATCGGCGCCTCCGCGGGAGGCCTGGAGGCGCTGGAGCAGTTCATCCAGAACGTGCCCCCGGACAGCGGAATCGCCTGTGTGATCGTGCAGCATCTCGATCCGACCCACAAAGGCATCCTCCCCGAGCTGCTCCAGCGCCACACGACCATGCGGGTGCTCCAGGTCCGGGACCGGACGCGGGTGCGTCCGAATCGCGTTTACGTGATCCCGCCGAACAAGGCGATGTCGCTCCTGCATGGCCTGCTGTACCTGTTCGAGCCGTCGGAACCGCGGGGGCAGCGGCTGCCGATTGATTTTTTCCTGCGTTCCCTCGCCCAGGACCGCCGGGAACGCGGCGTCGGCGTGATTCTCTCGGGCATGGGTGCGGATGGCACGCTCGGCCTGCGCGCCATCAAGGAGCATGCGGGACTGGGGTTGGTGCAGGATCCGGCCACGGCGCGGTACGACGGCATGCCGTGCAGCGCCATCAACGCCGGTTTGGCGGACATCGTGGCGCCCGTGCGCGAGTTGCCCGGGCGGATCCTCGCCTTTCTCGAGCGCGCCCCGTTGCTCCCCGGGTCGGCGACCGGCACGGATCCGGAGAACCCGACGCGGAACGCCCTGGAGAAGGCCGTCATTCTGCTCCGGGCCCGCACCGGACACGACTTCACCCTCTACAAGCGAACCACCCTCTGCCGGCGCATCGAGCGACGGATGGGCCTGCATCAAATTGCGAAGATGCCGGCCTACGTGCGGCATCTGCAGGCGAATCCCCAGGAACTCGACCTCCTGTTCAAGGAGCTGCTGATCGGGGTGACGAGTTTCTTCCGGGACCCGGGCGCGTGGGAACAGCTTCGCACCGAGGCACTCCCGGCGCTGCTCGCGGCCCGGTCACCGGGACGGGCCCTGCGCGCGTGGGTGGCCGGTTGTTCCACCGGCGAGGAGGCCTACTCCCTGGCGATCACGTTCCGCGAGGCGGTCGAGGCGTTCGAACCCGGGGGAAACTTCGCGCTCCAGATCTTCGCCACCGACCTCGACCGGGACTCGATTGACCGTGCGCGCCAGGGCCTCTATCCGCACCACATTGCCGCCGATGTGACGCCGAAGCGGCTGGAGCGGTATTTCGTCCGGGAGGACCGCGGCTACCGGGTCGGCAAGGAGATCCGCCAGATGCTGATCTTCGCCGCGCAGAGCCTCGTGATGGATCCCCCCTTCACGAAGCTCGACCTCCTGAGCTGCCGGAACGTGCTCATCTACCTGACCGCCGAGGTGCAGCGGAAACTGATTCCCCTGTTCCATTTCAGCCTCAACCCCGGCGGCCTCCTGTTCCTCGGCAGCGCCGAAACCACCGGGACCACCGGGGGCCCGGCAGACCTGTTCGTCCCGCTCGACGCCAAGTCGAGGATCTTCCGCCGGTCGGAGGCAAACCCGCCCACGGAACCCGTCGAGTTCCCGTCCTCCTTCGGCAAACCCACGCCCCGCGCGACCGAGATCGGCGCGTCCTGCAAACCGCCGCCGACGCTCCAATCCCTGGCCGATCAGTTGATCCTGCAGCGCCACGCGCCGCCCGCGGTCCTCGTGAGCGACCACGGTGACGTCTTCTACGTCAGTGGCCGGACCGGCCGGTATCTGGAACCCTCCGCCGGCAAGGCCAATTGGAACATCTTCGCCATGGCCAGGGAGGGACTGCGCCTCGAACTATCCGGCGCCTTCCATCGCGCCCTCCGCCTCGATGGCCCCGTCGCCCTCCAGGGCCTCAAGGTCGCCACGGACGGCGGCGACCAGGGCGTGGACGTCACGCTCCAGCGCCTCACGGAGCCGGGGCCGTTGCACGGGCTGGTCCTGATCGTCTTCACGGAGGTCCCCACCCCGCCCCCCGCGCCGGACTCGGCCCGGAAACCGGCCTCGCCCGGACGGCGCGAGCGGTTGGGTGCGCTCGAACGGGAATTGCAGAGGGCCCAATCCGAGGCCCGGTCCACGCAGGTGGACATGCAGACCGCGCAGGAGGAACTCCGCTCCGCAAACGAGGAACTGCAATCCACCAACGAGGAACTCCAGTCCGCCAACGAGGAACTCATGACCTCCAAGGAGGAAATGCAGTCGCTCAACGAGGAACTCCAGACGCTCAACACCGAGTTGCAGGCCAAGGTCGACGAACTGTCGCGCGCCAGCAGCGACGTCAAGAACCTGCTCGACAGCACCGACATCGCGACCCTGTTTCTCGACCCCGACCTCAACGTCCGCCGCTTCACCGCCCGTGCGACCCAGTTCATCCGGCTCATTCCCGGCGACGTCGGTCGTCCCGTCACCGATCTGGTCCTGGGCCTCGATTATCCCCAACTGGCCGACCACGTCCGCGGCGTGTTGCGGACGCTGGTCTCGACCGAGCAGGTCGCCGCCGGGCGCAATGGGCGACGGCTCAACGTGCGCATCATGCCCTACCGGACCATGGATGACCTGGTCGACGGCGTGGTCATCACCTTCGCGGACATCACCGCGGCCTGGGACCTCGAGGTGAAGCTCCGCGCCCAACACGCCGCGCTGGAAGCACGACTCGCCGACGGGTCCCGTGCTCCGGGACCCGTACGGACCCCGCGCACCCGATGTCGGCCCACCCGCCCGGGACCCGGATGAAACCCAGGAAGCCCAGGAAAACCGGGCAACCCGGGAAGCCCGGGAAAGCCGGGAAGCCCGGCCCCTCCGCGCGGCGGAAACTTCGCCGGGCCGCCGAGGACCGCCTTCGGGAGGCCGGCCCGGTCGCCGGCTCGCCGCGGTTTGCCGCGGAATCCGCGCGACTGCTCCACGAGCTCCAGGTCCATCAGGTCGAGCTTGAGGTGCAGAACGCGGAGCTCGAGGAAGCCCGGGAACGCACGGAGGTCCTGCTCGAGAGGTACACGGATCTCTACGACTTCGCCCCCATCGGCTACTTCACCGTCGATGCCCACGTCCGGATCCTGGAAGCCAACCTGACGGGCTCCGCGCTGCTGGGCTTGGAACGTTCCCGGGTCCTGGGCGCGCACCTCACCCGCTTCGTCAGTCCGGGCGCCCAGACCGCCTTTCTCGCCTTCCTCGCCCGGGTGATGGCCGGGGCGGCCAGCCAGGTCCGGGAATTCGTGCTGCGCAAGCAGGGCGGAGCCACGTTCTGGGCCAACCTCCAGGGCGCGCCCTGCCCCGCCCCGGACGGCGAGGGGCGCGGCTGCCGCGTCGCGGTCTCGGACATCACCGCCCTCGTGGAGGCCCGGGAGGAGGCGCAGCGCGTGCAGGCCCTGACCGTGGCGAACCGCCACCTGAAGCAGGAGATCGTCCACCGCCAGGCCGTCGAGGCGGAGCTCAAGGAAAGCCAGCAACAACAGGGGAGGCTGCTCCAGGAGTCCCGCGCGATGCAGGAGCAACTCCGGCAGTTGTCCCACGGGATCCTGCAAGCGCAGGAGGAGGAGCGGAAGCGCATCAGCCGCGAACTGCACGACGACATCTCCCAGACCCTGGTCAACATCAACGTCCAGCTCGAAACCCTGGCCCGATCCACCTCCGTCGACCCCGCCGCCTTCCGTGCCCGCGTCCTCCGGACCCAGCGATTGGTCGAGGCCTCGGTCGAAACCGTGCGCGAGTTTGCCCGCGAACTGCGCCCCAGCATGCTGGATGACCTGGGTTTGATCCCCGCGCTCCATTCCTACCTCAAGGACTTCAGCCTGCGAACCGGCATCCGGGCCCGACTCGCGACCTTTGCCGGGGTCGAGAAGCTCAACAACATGCGGCGCACCATCCTCTATCGGGTCGCACAATCGGCCCTGACCAACGTCGCCCGCCATGCCGAGGCCAGCGAGGTGCAGGTCTCCATCCGGAGTCTTCCCGACGCCGTGCGCATGGACATCCGGGACAACGGCCGCTCCTTCGACGTCGAGCGCGTCATGCGCACGAAACGCAACCGCCACCTCGGTCTCCTCGGCATGCGGGAACGCGGCGAAATGGTGGGCGGCACGCTCACGGTCCTTTCCGCAGCCGGCCGGGGAACCACCGTCCGACTGCAAATTCCCTGCGCATCATGAAGCCCATCACGGTTCTCCTCTCCGAAGATCACATGGTCGTCCGCGAAGGCCTCCGCTCCCTGCTCGAGGCCGAAGGCGACATCGCCGTCGTCGGCGAGGCGGCCACCGGCCACGAAGCGGTCCTGCTGGCCCGGCGCCTTCGTCCCCACGTCGTCGTCATGGACATCGCCATGCCGGAACTCAACGGCCTGGAGGCGACCCGGCAGATTCGGAAGGAGGCTCCGGAGACGCGGGTCCTCGTGCTCTCGGCCCATGGGGACGAGGGTTACCTGGAACAGATGCTGTCCATGGGCGTCGCGGGTTACCTGCTCAAGCAGGCCTCCGCCCATGTCCTCTCCGAGGCCGTCCGCACGATTGCCAAGGGCAAGACGTACTTCAGTCCGGGCATCGCACGACGGGTGCGGGCCCCACGCGGCCCCGTGTCCGATCACGCCCAGGCGGAGGCCGGGAGGCAGGCCAAACTGACGTCGCGCGAAGTGGAGGTCCTCCAGTTGATCGCCGAGGGTCGCGCCAACAAGCAGGTCGCCGCGGTTCTCGGCATCAGCCTCAAGACCGTCGAGAAGCACCGCCAGAATCTGATGGAGAGACTGAACATCCACAACACGGCCGGTCTCACCCGCTATGCCATCTCCGCGGGCGTCGTCGAAAGCAGCGTCCAGCTGACCATCCTTCTGGAGCCCACGGATCCCGCCTGATCGGTTCCCCGACGCTCCCCGCGGGTGCCGGCCCGGGCGGCAGCCGGCGGACTGGGGTGTATGCCCCATGGACGCTCCGAGCACGCCTGGCGTAGAGGTAGGGAGCGATGACTGCACTTCGACCTATCTTCGCCACTTCCAGCCGATCCGGGTTCGAATACGGTCCCCCGGATCGCCCGGACTCGGGAGCCGACGAGGTGGACAAGGACACCCAACCCGGACTCCCCGACAACGTCCGCTCCGCTCCATCCGCGCTGCGGCCCGCGAGCCGGCCAGGCCTGCCGGAGGCCCTGCCGGATCACCGCGAAACCCGGCCCCTCCGCTTCGAGGCCCGGATCGGACGCTCGTCCGTCGCACCGTTGAAGCGCATCCTCGTCGTCGACGACAACGAGATCATCCGTGCGCTCACCGCGCGTTTTCTCGCCCGCCTGGGCTACGCCGTGGAAGTCGCGGCGGACGGGGCGGACGGATGGGAGAGGGTCCGGTCCGGAGTCTACGATCTCCTGATCACGGATCAGGAGATGCCGCGACTGACCGGCCTTCAGCTGGCCCGGGAGGTGTATCAGGCCCGCCTGTCACTCCCCATCCTTCTCGTCACCGCCACCCCGCCCGAGCGGGACCCCGCGGACCTGGCTTGGAACCAGATCTGGGCCACGCTGCTCAAGCCCGTGGTTCCGTCCGATCTGGTCGAGGCCGTGAGTTCCGTGTTGCAGGCCGTCCCGCGGCGGGCTGCGAGGAACGGACAGCGTTCCCCCATGCTCGAGGACGCGGGGAGTCGTGCCTCCGGCCTCGGGAGCGGAGCATCCCTCTCCTCCCAGGCGGGTTACGCATCCGCATGAGGTGCCCGCTTCGGGAACCGGGCTTTCCCCCCGAGGCCGCCCCGCCCCGCATTCCGGTGGATGGCAAACGTCGCCTCGGAACCACATCGACATTGCATCCCGCTCGCAGCCCATGAAACAGAAACACAATCATTCCAGTCTCCGGGGAACCGGGGGCAAGCTCCAGTCGGTCCGCTTCGTCTTCTCGCATCCCACCGCCCGGACCGTGTGTCTGGCCGGGACCTTCAACGCGTGGAGTCCGGAGAACAAACCCCTGCACTGCCTGGGTGGCGGTCAGTGGATCAAGGACACGATCCTCGAACCGGGCACCTACGAGTATTGTCTCGTCGTGGACGGTCAGTGGATGCCGGACCCGCAGGCCGCGGAGTCGGTGCCCAACCCCTACGGGGGACGGAACTCGGTGCTCCACGTGGCAGGTCCCCAGGACGGGGCGCAACCCGCCGAGGCATGAGAGGTCCGTCCGGCGATGGGGATTGGGAAACGGCGCCTCGTCCGGTGCTGAACCCTCCGACCCGGCCCCCCCGGCGTTCGGTCCCGATTCAACGGGCGCTGGAATGTTGGGAAAACGAAGGCGGTCAGGTTCCCGACGCGCGGGAGGGGCCCACCCGGACGGGGCACGGGGCCTGCGGCCCGGCGGAAAGCCGACCCGCCGTCGGACGGCGACTGTTGGCACCCGTGCCGGCGGTGCTATAGCGATAGGGGGGCCACGGGTTCCGACCGGATATGAAAATGTCGCTTAAACTCGGCAAGCTGCTGGGCGTCGAGGTGTACCTTCACTTCACGTTCCTGCTGCTGCTCGCGTTCCTGGGGTTCGCCTACTGGCGGTCCACCCGGGATGTCGCGTCCACGCTGCTGGGCATCGGCTTCGTCCTCGCGCTGTTCGGCTGCGTGGTCCTCCACGAACTCGGGCACGCGCTGATGGCGCGTCGCTTCGGCATCCGGACCCGCGACATCACCCTGCTGCCCATCGGCGGCGTCGCGCGCCTGGAGCGGATGCCCGAGAGCCCGATGCAGGAGCTCTGGGTCGCGCTCGCCGGGCCGGCCGTCAACGGGGTCATTGCCGCCGTCCTGTTTGCCGGATTGATCGCCACGGACGGTCTCGCGCCGGCGCGGGACATCGGCGTCACCGAGGGGTCCTTCTGGCAGCGGTTGATGGCGCTGAACCTCGTTCTGGCCGCCTTCAATCTCCTCCCGGCCTTCCCCATGGACGGTGGACGCGTCCTGCGCGCGCTGCTCTCCACCCGCCTGGGCCGCCGCCGCGCCACCGCCATCGCCGCCCGGATCGGCCAGGCCATGGCCATCCTCTTCGGCGTCGTCGGCTTCCTCTACAACCCCTTCCTGATCTTCATCGCGATCTTCGTCTACCTCGGCGCCCAGGCCGAGGCGGAGTCCGTGGAGGTGCAGTCGGCCCTCGCCGGCCTCGCCGTGCGCGACGCCATGATGACCCGCTTCAGGACGCTCGCGGCAGGGGATCCCCTCGCCCGGGCGGTCGAGGAGTTGCTGGCCGGCGCGCAACAGGACTTTCCCGTCGTCGAGCAGGACCGGCCCGTGGGCATCCTGCGCCGCAACGACCTCGTCAAGGCCCTCGCCCAGGGCCGGCGCGAGGCCGTTGTGTCCGAGGCCATGTGCCTCGACTGCGAGGCGGTGGATGAGTCCGCGTCGTTGCGGACGGTCGTCGATTCCATGCGCGAGCGTCAACGGACCACGGTGCCCGTCATGGCCGGCGGGCGTCTGGTCGGCCTGCTCACCCTCGAGAACGTTGGCGAGCGGGTGATGGTCGACACCGCGATGCAGCAACCCCGCCCGGGCACCCGCGCAGCCTGAACCGAACCCGCGGCCCCGGACGGGAATCGCCACCCGGGGATTGTCGGCGGGTTGGCGGTCCCGCGAGGGTGGGGGCATGAAAGGCCATTCGCGGAAGCTCGTGAACTGGGGCGTGGCGCTCGTGCTCGGAACGGGCTGGGCCGGCGTGGTGTCGGCGGTCGCCGCGCCGTCGCCACCGGCCTTCCCTCCGGATCCCCGGCAGGCCGAGGAACGCACGTGCTTCCAGACGGGCCAGGGCTGGAGTTCCTCCGGCAACCTGCGATCCGACGTGGCCATCGTGTACGGGATCGATGCCGGGTTGCCCGAACGGATCCGGACCTGGCGCGAGCGGGGTTATCGGATCCACGTGATGACGGGCGTGTCGTGGGGGAACTACCAGGATTACCTGTACGGACGCTTCGACGGCACGAATCACGTGGACGAGGCGCAGACGGATCGGCGCGGGAACAAGATCAGCCACGGCGGGGACGTGTATTACATGTCGCCGGGGGCGAACTTCGGGAAGTTCCTGTGCGTGGGTGTCCAGCGCGCCCTGGACGCGGGGGCGGAGGCGGTTCATCTGGAGGAGCCCGAGTTCTGGGTCCGGGGCGGGTATTCGGAGGGATTCCGGCGGGAATGGCGCGCGCACTACGGCGAGGAGTGGCAGCCGCCGCACGAGTCGGTGGACGCGCAGTGGCGCGCGTCGAAGCTGAAGTACCACCTGTACCGGCGCGCGTTGCAGCAGGTGTTCGATCACGTGCAGGAGTTCAACCGTCGGACGGGCCGCCGGGTCCGGTGCTACGTGCCCACCCACAGCCTGCTGAACTACGCCCATTGGCGGATCGTGAGTCCGGAATCGAGCCTCGCGCGGCTGGCGGGCTGCGACGGCTACATCGCGCAGGTCTGGACCGGCACGTCGCGCACGCCGAACCTGTACCGTGGGCGGTTGAAGGAACGGACCTTCGAGACCGCGTTTCTCGAGTACGGCGCGATGCAGAACCTGGTCCGGTCCACGGGCCGTTCGGTGTGGTACCTCAACGATCCCATCGAGGACGACCCGAAGCACGACTGGGAGGATTACCGGGGCAACTGGGAGTCGACGATGGTGGCGTCGCTGTTGCAGCCGGACGTGTGGCAATTCGAGGTGGCGCCTTGGCCGGAGCGGGTGTTCGCGGGGCGGTATCCGGCGGGGCGCACGAACGCGCAGCCGATCCCGCCGCGGTACGCGACGGAGTTGCAGGTCGTTTGCCAGGCCCTCGCGGATTTGCGCCAGCCGCGCTGGAAATGGGATTGCGGGACGGACGGGGTCGGGGTGCTGGCGGGCGATTCGTTGATGTTCCAACGGGGCGAGCCGTCCCCCAGCGATCCGCACCTGAGCCATGTCTACGGGTTGGCGTTGCCGCTGCTCAAACGCGGCCTGCCCGTGCGTCCGGTGCAGCTCGAGAATGTCGGGGTCCCGGAGTACCTGCGCGACGCCCGGGTGCTGTTGCTGTCGTACCACGGGATGAAACCGCTGGGACCCGAGGTCCACGCGCCGCTCGTCCAGTGGGTGCGCGACGGAGGGCAGCTCGTGGTGTGCGACGACGATTCCGATCCGTACGCGCGGGTGCGGGAGTGGTGGAATTCCGACGGTCGTTCGTACGCCACGCCGCGGGAGCATCTGTTCGAGTTGTTGGGCCTGCGCGAGTACGGGACCGGGCGCGATCCGGCGCCGGGCTTCCGGTCGGTCGGTCGGGGTGGCGTGTTTTGGGCCCGGGAGAATCCGGCGCGCCTGGCGGCCTCCGCCGAGGGGGATGCCCGGGTGCGCGATTGGGTGCGCGAGGCGGCGCAACGGGCCGGCCTGGTCTGGCGCGAGACGGCGCATCTGTTGCTGCGGCGCGGTCCGTATCTGGTCGCCGCCGGTTTGGATGAATCGGTGGAGGCGCCGCCGCTTCGCGTGCCCGGACGCTTCGTGAACCTGTTCGATCCCGAACTGCGGGTGCGCGAGGACGTGGCCGTCCCGCCCGGGAGCCGGTGGTTTCTGCTGGACCTCAACGAGGTCCCGGACGGGCCGCCCCGGGTGCTGGCGTCGGCGTGCAAGGCGCTGCCGGCGGGTGCGGATGGGACGTCGGCTTCCTGGACGGTGGAAGGGGTGGGTGGGACGCCCGCCGTGGTGCTGGTCCGGGCGGCGCGGGCTCCCGCCGCTGTGATGCTCGGCGGGGAGGCCCTGCCCGAAGCGGCGGTGACGTATTCGGAGAAGGACGGGCTGGTCTGGATCCGGTTCGAGAACACGCCGGGGCCGCGGGAATTGAGGATGACGTGGGCCGCGGGGCAGGGCCGTTGACCGAGTACGGTGTGGAACCGCGCGGTGGGGCCGGCGACTGCCGAGTCGCCGGTTGTTCCTCCCGGTTCGCCTGCCTGGATCGCTCCGCGACTTCGCGGCGGGCCTCCGTCGTGGAGGCCGTGCGTCGCGCGAAGCGCGGAGACCTTCGTCCCGCTATGGGTCAGCGGCGCGCGCGATAGAACCGGGCGTGATCGGCGGTGGTGACGATGTAGGGACTGGCGGCACCGGGGATGTCGGTCCAGGGACCGGCGAGGGCGGTGGCGGTTTGCAGCGTTCCGCCGTGGAACAGGACGCGGATGCGGGTGCCGTCGAACTGGATGGCGACGGGTCCGACGACGGTGCCGCCGATGTCGATGGAGGCGTCGGGTTGATCGGGCGGGGTTTCGACGTTGCCGGCGGCGTCGCGGGCCACGCTATAGAACCGGTAGTTGGAGCCGGGTTCGCCGAGGAACCGGGCGGTCGTGTCCGGAGTGCCGAGCAGCCACGGGACGAACGGGCCGCGGTCGCGGGAGGCGTAGATGTCGAAGGACACCACGCCGGAGCCGCCTTCGGCATCGGCGCCGCTCCATTGGACCGGGACTTCGCCGATGGCGGAGCCGGGGAGGGCGGCGACGGTGCTGTCGGGCGCGACGGCATCGACGGTGTTGGTGACCCAGGGGGTCACGATGGGCGGATTCGCGCCGTAGGTGGGATCGAAGATGATGGTGGCGCGATTGGTGATCTGGGTGCCGTCCGGGAGTCCGGGGTTGGGCCGGATGGAGTAGGCCAGCGAGCCTTCGCCGCGGTGGGACGCATCATTGGGCGGAAGGAATCCGGCGAAGGGATCCTCCGGGAGATCGCCGGTCAGGGGATCGCGGGAGCGGAGGAGCCAGGTGACGCGACCGGTGACGGGGTTGAGGCTGGCATCGATGGTGACCTCGTAGGGGTCGGTGCCGACGCGGGCCGTGCCGGAGAAGCGCTGGAGTCCGGGGGGAACGACGACGCGGGCGTCGTTGAATGTCATGGTGCCGAGCTCGAAGGTGGACCAGTCGAAGCGCGGGTCGAGGTCGTCGACGACGAGGACTTCCTGGGCCGGGGCGGCGGCGTTGGTCTTGTTCTCGAACAGGACCTGGAAGGGCAGGGCTTGGGCGGGGTGGACCCAGTGTTGGGGACCGGCGCCGGCGAGGGCGTACTTGTCATTGGGATCGACGCTGCCAACGAGGTTGAGGAAGGCCTGGCCCCACGGGTGGAAGCGGAGGTCGTTGAGCGTGCGGCGGAGGATCTGTTCGAAGCCGGAGGGATCGTTCCACGGCTTGCCCTCGAGGCTGGCGCCGGTGGGGTTGGTGAGGACGGGGTGTTGCCGGTCGACCACGTTGGTTTCGTTGCGGTACTGGTAGGCGACGAGTTGCTCGGTGAGGTCCATGGAGAGCCCGAGGCTGTTGCACTTGCGGAGGCGCCCCTTGAGTTTGGCGATCATGGGGCTGCCGGCGGGGTCGGACCAGGCGATGCGATCCTTCTGGGTCGCGGCATACCCGACGAAGGTCGTGTTGGCGGGGGTGACCAGTTCGTTGAAGGCCTCGGAGTGGCAGGAGTTGTTGATGAAGTAGGTCGTGCCGGCGCCCACGGCGTCGATGGCCTGGGTGAACGCGGCGGGGGAGACGGAGCCGCCGTTGCCCACGAGATAACCGGTGTTGCCGCTCTTGGTGCGGCCGCCATGGCCGCTGTAGACGACGACGAGGTTGTCGTCGGCATCGACCTTGTTGGTGAACGACCGGAGGGCGGTCAGGATGTTGTCGCGGGTCCAGCGGGCGTTGTCGCCCGGAAGGTCGTGGCCGCCGGCGAACTGGGCGTCCGGAACGCGGAGGTCCTGCTTGAGGTACTGTCTGAGATCGACCCAGTCGGAGCGGACATTGCGGGTGTTTCCGGCGCCGACGCCCTCGTCGCGGGCGCGCTGGTAGTCCTCCATGGTGATGATCACGAACCAGGTTTTGCGGATGCCGTCCCCGGGGATCTTCTTCGGGGGGGCACCATGGAGGGCGAGGCCCGCGGCGCCGGTGGGTTCCACGACGCTCCCGGGCGGGAGCTCGATGATGGGCATGGGAGTGCTGCGGGTGACGGGTTCGTCGCCGAAGAGCCACCGGCCATTCACGTTGGCGAGGTAGGCATAGCGCAGGCCATCCGCGGCGATGGTGGCGAGGTCGTCCTCGAGGCGGCGCTGGTAGTCGGACGCGGTGGCGCCGAGGCGCTCGGGGAGGGTGGCGAGCATGGCGTTCCAGCGCGCGGGATCCACGCCCGCGGGCGCGGCCAGGGAGTTCCATGCGAAGGCCGTGGTGTCCGCCGCGAACTCCTCGCCGGCCAGCACGTCGAGGGAAACCGTGAGCGGGTTCATCGCCTTGATCCGAACCTCGAAGGTGACTTCCTGGCCGGGGCCCAGGGTGGGCAGGAGGACGTCGGGGTGGAGCGCGAGGATCGTGATCGAGTCGGCCCAGTTGAGCGTGTTGTCGAGGACCTGGAACTCGGTGGCCCCCGGAGCCCGGAGGCGGAGGAGCGGCAGCCTCACGTCGATGGCGCCGCGGTTTCCGTAGGTGATGAACCACGTGGAGAGCCGTCCGGCCCGGGTCGTCGCAGGGCCGCTGAGGCTGGCGTGGAAATCACCGATGCCGCCCTCGCGGATCGTGACCGCGTTGGGACGGGTGACCGAGAGCCCACCGAGCGTCGCCGTGAGCGATGCTTCGCCCGCCGGCACGCCGGCGAGGTCGAAGGTCACGTGCGCGCGTCCGGCCGCGCGGACGCTCTGGCGGAGGCCGACCCGTTCCTGACCGCCCAGGCGGAGCGTGAACACCGTGTTGGTCGCGAAGCCGGCGCCGCGGAGGTCGAGCGTCACCGGACCGGTGTTGCCGACGGGTCCGTTGGCCACGGATTCGATCGCGAACGGGGCGGTCTCGGCCTCGAGGGTGAAGGAGGCCGGGGCTTCGGCCAGCACGCGTCCGGTCACCAGGAGGTAGAACGTGGAGCCGGTGGCGTCGTCGCCGGTCTCGCCGGGGACGGACGCGGAGGCGACGGCGGAGGTGTCGGGGCTGGCGAACTCGCGCTGGCGGGCGGTGAAGTTCTCCGGGGACGGCATGAAGTCGCGTCCGACATAGAGCTCGGTGACGCCTTCGGAGGCGGCGAGGTCGAGGAGGAAGCGGACGTCCTTGCCGGCGGGCGCGACGCAGCGGAACCAGAGCGGTTGTTCCTGGGCCGCGAAGGACGCGGCGACGGCGGGGCCGTCGAGTTCGAGGACGGGAACATCGAGGGCGGTGGAGGTGCCGGAGAGGCTCTCGTTGTTGTTGGCATTGGCACCCTCGAACAGGTCGCCGCGGGAATTGCCGGCAACGGACCACTGGTAGGAGGCGGTGACGCCGCCGGGAACGCGGACGTCGGCGCCGACACGGACGGACTGGCCGGGGCCGACCACGAGGTTCTGGCCGACGAGGGCTTCGGAGACAAGGAGGCGTGCGCCGGTGGCGGCGTGACGGAGGTAGACGGCGTCGTGCCACGGGCCCGCGAACGGTTCGGCGCCGCCATTGGCGATGATCCAGTCGACGTGGACGAGATCGCCGGCGGTGACCTGGCCGGGACCGAAGACCTGGGTGACGACGAGATCGATGTCGGACGGGGCGCTTTCGACGAACTCGAACGCGCCGATGTCGGCGGGGGCGCCGTTGGCGGCGGGCGTGCCGGTGTTGCCGGTGCGCGGATCGTCGTAGCGCGGGGCGCCGGCGAAGTCCGTGGCAGGCGAGAAGGAGCCGTCGGCGGCGTCGATGCCGGGCGAGGCGTAGTTTAGGTGGAAATCGTCGGCATCGGGATCCTGGTAGCGGGGTGCGGCGGACAGGTTGCCGTCGCGACCGGTCCGATCCGCGAGGCCGTGGTAGTTGCCGCGGCGGGCGTCGGGGTTCCAGACGTTGCAGGCGGTGACGACGGGCGAGCCGCCGCCGAGGTCGTGTTCGATGCCGACGTCGATGGAGCGGGAGACGATGGAGTTGCGGACGTTGAGCTGGCCGACGTGTTCGAGCAGGCCGATGCGGCATTCGTCGATGGTGGTATGGACGACATCCATGGTGCCGACGGCGGTGAGGCCGCGGTCGCAGCGGAGGACGAGGCAGTTCTCGAAGCGGGTGGAGCCGTAGCAGAAGGCGCCGTCCTTGAGGGCGTCGGAGATGACGCAATGGCGGGCGATGAGCGGGCCGCCGAGGGCCTCGATGGCACCGCCGGCCCCCCAGGGATTGCCGACGGAATTGCCGCCGAAGCGGATCAGGGCGTGGTCGAGGGTGGCGGTGGCGCCGTCGAGGAAGCGGAGGGAGCGCCAGTCGCCGGCGGCGGGCCGGGTGCGGGCGCCGTCGCTGTTGGAGTCGCCGCCGAAGGCATCATCGGCGAGGGAGGTGAGGACGACGGGTTGGGCGCGGGAACCGGCGACGACGAGACTGCCGCCGGATTCGACGGTGAGCCCCTGGTTGGGGGCGAACTTGAGGATGGCGCCGGGTTCGAGACGCAGAGTGGCGCCGGCGAGGACGACGATGGACTCGGTGATTTCGCGGAGGGAATCGCCGGTCCAGGTGGTGTCGGTGGGGATGGGGCCACCGAAGGTCTGGCTGTGATAACGGAGGCGGGTCTGGTCGTTGGGTTCGAAGTGACCGCTGGCATTGAGGACGAGGCGCCAGGCGCCGGGCGTGGCGCGGGTGGCCGCACCGTCGAGGTTGCTGTCGCCGGCGACGGAATCATCGAGGAACGACGTGAGCACGACGGGTGCTTCCGCGGTGGCGCGGGAGTCGAGGGTGGCGCCGGCGCGGATGACGAGGCGGGCGCCGGGCAGAAGTTTGACGATGGTCCCCGGTTCGAGGGCGAGCGTGACGCCCTCGGCGATTTCGAGGTCGCCACGGATGACGTGGACGCGATCCCGGGACCAGGTGGTGGATTCGGCGAGGAACCCCGCTTCCCAGGTGACGGCGTTGTTGACGAGGAGGGCGCGGGAGGACTGGGCCACGACCGAGCCTTGGGCGTCGAGCAGGGTCGCCTGGATCTCGCAGGGGCCGTCGGGGACCGTGGTGCTGTCCCAGAGAAGGCCGGCGGCGAGAGTAATGGGAACCGTGCCGAGGGTCTGAGTGCCGGCGGCGGAGCGCAGGTCGAACCGGCACTGGAGCGTGCCGTCGGTCGAGGCGAAGGAGGCGATCTGGATCTGGATTTCGCCGTACACCCAGCCTTCGGCGGGGGCGAGCCAGACGAGACCGGGGGCATCGTCCTCGTGGATCGTGCCATTGGCGCCCTGGCCGGAGCCGCCGGCGCCGGCGACATCGAAGGTGCCGGTGAACGAGGAGGCGGTGCGGTAGATGGCGATGCGACCCCCGGCGCCGCCACCGCCGTCGACCCATTCGCCCGGGGCCCCCTTGGCTTGGAGCGAACCGGCCCCGGCGAAGGCGCGGGCGTTGAGGAAGATGCTGCCGCCGGAGCCGCCGCCGGAGTTGTTGTTGGCCCCGGGCCGGCCGTTGGCGGTGATGGAGCCGTCGACGGTCAGGGTGCCGCCGGTGAGGACCTGGATGGCGCCGCCGCCGGCACCGCCGGGACCGCCGTCGCCGCTGCCGCCCTGGCTGCCGAGGGCGATGGGTTGGAGCGGGGAGCCGTAGGCGGGGCCGCCGGGGAGTTGGGTGGCGCTTTTGCCGCCCTGGCCGCCGTGACCGGCACCGCTGCCGGCCCAGCCGGAGCGTCCGCCGGCACCGGGGCCGGGATCGCCGGCGACGGGGTAACCGCGACCGTCGGCGAAGAGCACGCCGTCGATCCGGGCATCGCCGAGGACCGCGACGTCGAGGTTGGGCTGGCCGACGAGGTGGGCGAGCACGGCGTTGGTGCGGACGTCGAGGCTGCCGACGAGCAGGGCGGGATCGGGATAGGCCTGGGCGCGCCGGGCGAGGGTGAGATGGAAGGGTTCCTCGGCCACGAGGGGCGTGTAGGCGCCCCAGACGTCGCCGTTTTCGACCAGGACGGTGCCGACGGTTTCCTGGCCGATGCGGGAGTAGATGGTGCCGGCGCCGCCGGGTTCGTTGCCGCCCGCGCCGCGGGCGGTGACGGAGCCCGAAAACGAGTTGGTGCCGAGGTGGAACGCGATGCGCCCGCCGGCGCCGCCGCCGCCGTCGACCCATTCGCCGGCGCCGCCGTTGGCGGAGAAGCTGCCGGAACCGAGGAGGGAGCCGGCGTCGATCCAGATGCTGCCGCCGGCGCCGCCGCCGGCATCGTTGGGCGCGCCGCCGCCGCCGTTGGCGGTGACGGTGCCATCGACGACGAGCCGCCCGCCGACGATGAAGCGGATGGCCCCGCCGCCGGGCGTGCCGGCCCCGCCGCCGCCGGCGCCGCCGGGACCGCCGAGGGCGGCGGGCCGGAGGATGGAATCGTACGCGAGGCCACCGGGGACGCCGGTGCGACCGGCGCCGCCGTTGCCGCCATGGGCACCGCCCGAGCCGGACCAGTCGAGCCGCGCGCCGGCCCCGGGGCCGCGATCGGCGCCGACGGGATAGCCCTTCGCGTCGGCGGAGACGACGGCATTGGAGTCGACAAGGAAATCGCCGGCGACCTCGACGAGGAGATTCGACTGACCGGTGAGATGGGTGAGGGTGGCACCGGGTTTGAGATGGAGGCTCGCGACGGCGAGGCGTCCGGTGGGATAGAGGTAGGTGCCGGCGCCGAGGACGAGGCGGGTCCGGGGCGGGACGGAGAGCGGGGTGAGGGCGCCGCCGCGGTCGCCGTTTTCGAAGACCAGATCGCCGCCGGGATCGTTGCCGACGCGGCGATAGAGGGTGCCGGAGCCGCCGGCCTCGCCGCCGCGCGGACCGCCGCGGACGGAGAGACTCCCGGCGAACGTGTCGGTGCCGAGGTAGAGGGCGATGCGCCCGCCGCCGCCGCTGCCGCCATCGACCCATTCGCCCTGGCCGCCCTCGACGGAGAGCAGACCCTTGCCGGAGAGCGAACCGGCGGTGATGTAAATGGAGCCGCCGGCGCCGCCGCCGGAGTTGTTCACGGGGGCGTTGAGGCCGCGGGCCGTGAGGGAGCCGTCGACGACGAGGGCGTTGGGCACGATCAGGCGGATGACGCCGCCGCCGGCACCGCCGGAGCCGCCATCCCCGATGCCGCCGGCGCTGCCGTAGGTGAGGGGTTCGGTGAGGGAGCCATAGACGGGGCCGCCGACGGCTCCGCTCGGGCTGCGACCGCCCATGCCGCCGTGGCTGCCGCCGCCGCCGCCCCAGGAGACGCGGGTGCCGGTGCCCGGGCCGCGGTCGTCGCCGACGGGATAACCGCGTCCGTCGGTGGACATGGCGCCGCCCTCGGAGACGGTGAGGGAGTCGAGCACTGTGATCTCACAGCGGCCCTGACCGGCGAGGTGCGTGAGGGTGGAGTTGGTTCGGATGATCAGGTCGCGAAGGGCGAGGGGTGACTCGGGATAGACGTAGGCGTTCCCGGCGAGGGTGAGTTGGAAGGGTTCGGGCGAGGAGAGGGGCGTGTAGTTGCCCCAGGTGCCGCCGTTGTCGACGAGGAGCTGGCCGGAGGCCGTGCCGTTGCGCCGGGTGTAGATGGTGCCGGCGCCGCCGCGGCGGCTGGGGCCACCGTAGGCCGTGATGGCGCCCGCGAAGTCGTTGGCACCGTAGTACAGGGCGATGCGCCCGCCGCCGCCGCCGCCGCCCTCGACCCATTCGCCGGGGCCGCCATTGACGGAGAGGGTCCCGCCGCCGGCGAGGGAGCCGACGGTGAGCCAGAGACTGCCGCCGGAGCCGCCGCCCGCGTCATTGGCCGGGCCGCCGGCGCCTTCGGACGAGATCCGACCGTCGACGGTGAGTTTGCCGTCGACGACGAGTCGGATGGCTCCGCCGCCGGCGGTACCGGCGCCGCCGCTGCCGTTGGCACCCTGGCTGCCGAGGGTGACGGGCTGGAGGATCGAACCGTAGGAGGGCCCGGCGCCGCGACCGGGTTGAGCGGTGGCGCCGAGGCCGCCGTGGCCGGCGCCGCCGCCGGCCCAGCCGTCGATGGTGAGACCCTGGCCCGGGCCGCGGTCGTCGTCGCGGGGATAGCCGCGTCCATCGGCGGTCAGGATGCCGGCGATGACGGCGTCCCCGAGCACGCGGGCGGAGAGGTTCGATTGGGTGTTGAGATGGGTGAGGACGGTGTTGGTGCCGACGACGAGGGATTGGACGGTGAACGCGGTCCGCGGGTAGACGGCGGCGAAGTTGGAGATGACGAGCCGGAAGGGTTCGGGGAAGGGCAGGGGCGTGTAGTTGCCCCAGGTGCCGCCGTTGTCGACGACGAGGAGGCCGGGGACCTCGTTGTTTTGGCGGAGGTAGATGGTGCCGGCGCCGCCGCGGCGGTTGGGGCCGCCGTAGGCCGTGATGGCGCCGAGGAATTGATGGGTGCCGTAGTAAATGGCGATGCGCCCGCCGCCGCCGCCGCCGCCTTCGACCCATTCGCCGGGGCCGCCGTTCGCGGAGATGGCGCCGGAGCCGGCGAGGGAGCCGACGGTGAGCCAGAGACTGCCGCCGGAGCCGCCGCCGGCATCGTTGGGCGGGGCACCGGCGCCTTCGGCGGAGAGGCGTCCGTCCACGGTGAGCTGGCCATCGACGACCAGGCGGATGGCGCCGCCGCCGGCGGTGCCGGCGCCCCCGCTGCCGTTGCCGCCCTGACTGCCGAGGTCGGTGGGTTCCAGCAGGGAACCGTAGACGTCGCGGATGGAGCCGCCGGGGGCGGCGGTGGAGCCGAGGCCGCCGTGGGAGGCGCCGGTGCCGCCCCAGCCGGACGCGGTGGTGCCCTGGCCGGGACCGCGGTCGTCGCCGCGGGGGTAACCGCGTCCGTCGGCGGAAACCACGCCGGCGAAGGTGGCGTGCCCGAGGACATGGACGGCGAGGTTGGACTGGGTGGTGAGATGGGTCAGCTCGGTGTTGGTCCCGACGACGAGGCTGCGGACGGTCAGGGGGGATTCGGGGAAGACCCAGGCGCGGTTCGCGAGCACGACGCGGAACGGTTCGGGGGAGGAGATGGGCGTGTAGTTGCCCCAGGTGCCGCCGTTGTCGATGAGCAGTTCGCCTTCGGACTCGTGGGTGCGGCGAAGGTAGATGGATCCCGCACCGCCGCGACGGGCCGGGCCACCGTAGGCCGTCAGGGTGCCGTTGAATTCCGTGGTGCCGCAATAGATGGCGATGCGCCCGCCGCCGCCGCCGCCGCCCTCGACCCATTCGCCGGGGCCGCCGTTGACGGTGATGGAGCCGGAGCCCGCGAGGGTGCCGACGGTGAGCCAGAGGCTGCCGCCGGAACCGCCGCCGGCGTCGTTGGCCGGGGCCCCGCCGCCGTCGGCGGAAAGGCGACCGTGGACGGCGAGGGTGCCGCCGACGATCAGGCGGATGGCGCCGCCGCCGGGGGTGCCGGGGCCGCTGGAGCTATCGCCGCCCTGGCTGCCCATGGTGACGGGCTGGAGGATGGAACCGTAGGCGGAGCCGAACGGGCCGCCGGGTTGGGCGGTGGCCCCGAATCCGCCGTGGCCGGCACCGGACCCGGCCCAGCCGGACGCCCTGGAGCCGGCGCCGGGGCCGCGATCCTCGCCGCGGGGGTAGCCGCGTCCATCGACGCTGATGGCAGCATTGGTTCCGATGGTCACGTTGCCAGAGGCCTGGATGACGAGGTTGGTCTGGCTGACCTCGTGGAGAAGGAGGGCCGAGTCGTCGACGGTGAGGTGGCCGAGGGTGAGGGGCGCGGTGGGATAGGCGACCGCCTGGCCGAGAATCGCGATGTCGTAGGGGACCGGCGAGGTGATGGGGGTCCATTCGCCGCGGCGGGAGTTCTGCACGCGGAGCAGTCCGGGCGGGTTGCCGGTTTTAAGATAGATCGTACCGGCACCGCCGATTCCCGCGCCGCCGGCGCCTTCGGCGGTGACCGTGCCCGTGAAACCGGAGCGCTCGGCGAGCAGGGCGATGCGCCCGCCGGCGCCGCCGCCGCCGTCGACCCATTCGCCACCGCCCCCGTTGGCCGTGATGGTGCCGGAGCCTGCGAACGCCAGGGCGCGAAGGAAGACGGTGCCACCGGCGCCGCCACCCTGGTCGTTGATCCAGGCGGACGCGCCGTTGGCCTGGACGCGACCGAGGAGGGTGAGGGTGCCGCCGACCTCGAGACGGATCAGCCCGCCGCCGGGGGCGAAGTCGCCGTTCGCGCCGTTGGCGCCGGGGCCGCCCCAGGAATCGGGTGCGGTGATGGAGCCATGGGCGGGGCCGCCCGCACCGGAGGTGCCCGCGCTGCGGTGTCCGAGACCGCCGTGGCCGCCGCCGGCTCCGGCGTAATTGCCGCGGGTTCCGGCCCCGGGCGAATCCGGACGCGCGTAGCCGAGGCCGTTGGCGTCGATGCGCGAGGTCTCGTCGACGTGGAGGTCCCCGGCGATGACCAGTCGGAGGGCGGACGCGGTTTCTCCGGTGGGCGCGGGGGGATGGTTGAGGACGGCGCCGTTTTCGAGGCGCAGGCTGGCGAAGGCATGGGAGCCCGCGACGGTGAGGGTGGCGGCGTGGACGACGACGTCCTGGCCGTCGAGGGATCCATCCGAGGCTTCGAGCGATTGCGATTCGGAGATGGTGATCGCGGCAGGGCCGGAACGGGCGAGCAGGAGCAGCGTCGCGGTGAGGCAGGGCAGGAACCAAGCGCGTGGAGTCTTCATGGCCATGGGAAAGGGGTGGGAGGCAACGGACACGTGGGAACCGGGTGGTGTGGGCCTGGTGCGGGTGCCGGGTGCCCGCGGGAAGCGGGCGCGCGCGCGCGGCGCGGCGGCGGTCGGTGCCGGATCGACCGGGAGGGGACTGCCGGCTGGTGCAGTACGAAACCAGGGTTTCACGGCGGGAATCACGCCGGCGGTCGGTCCGAACGGTGGGAGGAGAAGGTGGGCCCGCCGTAGGGCCGATGACGGAGCGACAACGGCACCCTGAGAGTGGCGGGCAGGGGGTGCTACACGCGGGTTGGCGAAGGCTGCCCGCAAATGGGCATGGGTCGGGAGCCGCGAGGCCATCCCGAGGCAGGCGCGTCACCCGGGCCCGGGAAGACTCCGAGCCCCCCATTCGGCGTCCGCTCCCCGTCTATTCGGGGGCCGTGACGGAGGCGGTGTCCGTGGTGGCCGCGGGAGCGGGAGGCGGGGTCAGGCCGAAGGCGCCGGGGCGGTGGAGGGGGTAGATGACGATGGCCTGGGCGGCGTGGTCGGCGGCGGGATCGCGGAGTCGGGCGAGGGTGACGGCGCGGTCCCGGGCATTGTCGTCGGGACGGTACTTCTCGTGGAGCCGGCGATGTTCGGCGGCCTGATCGGCATGGCCGAGTTGGGCGTGGATGAGGGCGAGGTTGTAGTGGGCGGTGACGTTCTCGCTGTCGATGGCGAGGGTCTGTTCGAAGCGGCGGATGGCCTCGCCGAGGAAGCGTTCCCGTTCGGCCTTGCGGGGTTCGCCGCGTTCCATCTTGGCGCGCTCGAAGAGGGTCTGGCCGAGTTCGTTGATGACCTCGTAATCGCGGGAGAAGTCGAAGCCGCGGCGGTCGAGTTCGGGATAGCGATCCTCGAGGATGCTGGTGAACTCGGAGATCGCCTTGTCGAGGAAACCGTTCTGTTTGTTGGCGAGCCCGTTGAACCAGGCGAGGGTCCAGCGGGGGGCGGGCGGATTGTAGCGATTGGTGTCGGCGGCACGCTGGAGGGCGGCGACGGTGTCGGCGAGGCGGCCCTCCTTGAAATAGACGCGGGCGAGGTTCACGGGGCCGTCGAAGCGGCCGAGTTTCTCGACCTGTTCGAAGGCCTGGGTGGCCTGGATCAGTTCGCCCTTCTCGGAGCCCTTGTCGCCCTTGTTGAGGAGGCCGATGCCGTAGTCATTCCAGCGCTGCCAGGGCGGGATGGCGGAGGGGGCGTTCGAGATGCCGGCGAGCACGGCGGGGGGGAGTCCGGCCACGGGGAAGCGGAGGGCGTCGCGGGCGATGAGCCGGACGGGGAGGTCGTTGGTGACCTGGAACGGCGCGCCGTTGGTGTAGTTCCTGCCGTAGACGTAATTGACGTAGATGGTGTCGAACTTGCGGTAGTTGAGTTTGACCTCGAGATCGAGCGGGGCGTCGAGGTCGGGCGGTACCGTGAGGGCATAATGGACCACGAACCCGGCGCCGGGGGGGATCTGGTTGTTGTAGAGGGGGGTGAAGATGTCCTGGGCGTTGCGGCGGTCGACGCGGTTGCCGTCCTTGTCGAGCATGTAGACGTTGACGAAGTGGGACCAGGGATCGACTTCGCCGTGGGCACCGGTGCCGCCGCTGCGGGCGACGACGCGGGAGCCGCTGCGGGCGAGGACGTCGACCCAGACCTCGTTGGAATCGACGGTGCCCTGGGTGAAGAGATGGGCGAGGCGGAGGGTGCGGAGGACGATCTCGACGAGGTAGGTTTTGCCGGGCTGGAGGGTGGGGACCTCGGGGCGCAGGGGGGCGACGAGGCGTCCGTCGATCTGGCCGTCCTCCTTGAGGCCGAAGATGTCGACGCGCAGCGAGTTGGTGGAGAACTCGTCGTGTTTGGCGACGATGTGGTGGTCGCCGCGGACGTGGGGGAGGGCGGTGTTGGCGGAGGGGAAGAGGTGGTCGTGGATGTAGCGGGACGCGTGGTTGGTGGAATGGAAGACATTGGCGCCGAAATCCTCGGAGGGCCGGAGCGGCATGTGGCAGTTGTTGCAGTTGGGCTCGGCGTTGGGCGGATAGTAGAACGAGCGCGCGCCGTGACCGGCGCCGGAGAGGACGAAGTTGTCGTAGTGATTCTGGCCGCGGAGCCAGTCCTTGTACTTCGTGAGTTCGCCCGGGAGGTTCACCTTGTGACAGGTGCTGCAGTATTCCTCCGTCTTCATGAAGGGCTTGAGGAAGGTGCGCTTGTGGAACTCAGGCTTGGCCTTGACCAGCTGGAAGTTGACCCACTGCAGGATCCGGTTGGACGAGTACGCGAAGGGATAGTGGATGGGCTCGTCGATGGTGTAGTCGGAATTGCCCTGGGTGCTGTCGACCGAGGTGATGGCGTGGCAGGACGTGCACGTGATGCCGGCCTGGGCCGTCGGGTGATTCGTCATGTCGAACCGGGGATCGTCGAAGGCCCCGCTGAAGAAGGGGACGGGATCATGGCAGCCGGCACAGAAGCGGGAGGCCTTGACGGAGCCGTCGCGCTGGAAGGCGACCTGCCGGGTCTCGTTGACGGAGAACAGATAGAAGGGGTTGTTGAACGAGCTGAAGCGGTGGGAGCTGTGGAACCAGCCCGCGTACGTGTCCTCGTGGCACGGCTTGCAGTAGTCGTCCATCATCAGCGTCCGGGCGGGAATGAAGTTGCCGGAGGGCGTCTTCGCGTTGGAGGGCTCGAAGTACTTCCGTCCATCCTTGGAGGCGAGCTGGCTCTTCTGCGGATGAATGGAGTGGAGCAGGACCATGGCGAGGACGACGGCGGCGACGGCCCCGGACCATGCCAGTCCGTACTTCCAGCGGATGCGGGGGCCGGCGAGGCGATGAAGGATGTAGAGCCAGACGCACAGCAGGGGAGCGAGGACGTGGGCCCAATAGGCGACGGAACGGGATTGGGGATCCTTGAGACCGAGGTTCTTGAACTGGAAGATGTCGACGCGGGTCAGGAGGACGCCGGTGATCAGCACGACGAGGCCGATGGCGAGGAGGGCGTAGCCGACGCGGATGGCGCGGCGGTTGGTGCGGTGGCGGGAGGCCTTCAGGTGGAGGAGGCCGAAGACGAGGAAGGGGACGATGAAGAGGAACCCGAGCAGCAGGTGGACCCCGAACATCACCTGGTAGAACCAGTTTTGATACAGCGTGGGCCGGTGGAACCACTCGAGGAACGTGATCGCCGAAAGGTAGGCGGAGTTCGCGCCCAGCAGGGCGAACAGCGCGAAGACGACCAGCAGCACGAGGCGCAGCCGGGGGCCGACGGCGGGGACGTATTTGCGACGGACCGGCGTCGCGGGGGGCGTTGGCGTGGGCGGGAGGTTCATGGCACGAAAAAGGGGCGCTGGTCGGCCATGACCTGCGCGCCCCGTGAATGCGGGTGACTGTCGCGGGCGAACGGGAAGTCGAGGGCAGGTTTGGGGCCAGTTGCTGGAATCGAGGGGTGGGTTGCCGGATTTGAGGGGCGAAATGGATTAGGCCGGCTTGAGTACAGGTTGAGCAAGCATCCTGCGTGTTCGCCCCGAGTCAAGGCGGCGGACGGAGGTTGGGCTGGCCACCGCCCCCGATTCGAGGCATAGAACGTTCATGAGCGAGGGGCACGGGGTCCAGGTACCCGGGCGATCCGGGGGGTTCACACTGATCGAACTGCTGGTGGTGATCGCGATCATCGCGATCCTCGCCTCCCTGTTGCTTCCGGCACTGGGACAGGCCCGGGTGCGGGCGGTCGGCGCGGCCTGTCTCGGTCAGCATCGGCAGACGGCCCTCGCGCTGCACCTGTATGCCGGCGACGCGGAGGACCGGTTGCCCAACAACTTCGGCGCCAGCGGGACGCGCGAGGCCATCGATTCGGGGCGGTTCGACAACTGGGCGACCAGTCTCCTGAACTGGGAGCTCGATCCGGCCAACACCAACCGCGCCTGGCTGCGTGCCGGCGGCCTGGGACCCTTCCTCTCGGGTGGCGTCGAGGTGCTGCGTTGCCCGGCGGACCGCGTGCTCAGCCCGATCCAACGCCAGGCCGGCTGGTCGTCGCGCGGTCGCAGCGTGTCGTTGAACGCCATGATCGGCAACGCCGGCGAGTTCATGCGCGGCGCCTACAACACGAACAACCCCGATTACCGCCAGTATGTCCGCCTGGGCGACGTCCGGGCGCCCGGGACGATCTTCACCCTGATCGACGAGCACCCGGACAGCATTAACGACGGCTACTTCCTCAACCGGGTGGAACGTCGGGAATGGGTGGACCTGCCGGCCTCGTTCCACGGCGGCGCGGCGAGCGTCTCCTTTGCCGATGGCCACGCCGAATCCCATCGGTGGCTGTCGGCCCGGACCCGCCCGCCGGCCCGTCCGGACGCCACCGGACTGCCCTTCGACGTGCCCGAGGGCGGCCTGCGGGATTTCACCTGGCTCATGGAACGAACGACGATGGCCATCGTGTCCTCCACGGCGGGCCAGAACTGAGGCTCCCCTCGGCGCGGGGCCCGGGGTTTCCCGAAGCGAACCCGAGTCCTACGGATGGCCCGCCGGGGCCCGTTCGCCGGCCCGAATCGGGAAGGGCAGACGGTTTTGGGGCGGTGGCATCGGGCAGGTGGCGAAGGCCGTGAACCCGCAGGGCGGCGTGTACGCGTGGTTGAAGTCCAGCAGCACGGCGCCCCTGGCATCGGGGCGCGGCGCGTACAGATAGCGTCCGGCGCCGTAGGTGCCTCTTCCGGACGTGGCGTCGCGAAACAGGATGAAGAACTCCTCCTCCCCCGGTTCCTCCACGACGTCGAGCCGGTGCTCACTTCCGGCCACCGAGAACACGAGTTGTCCCGGGCTGGCGAGGGATTGGATGTTTCCGGTGACGTCCGGAACCTTCAGCTGGCGCGGCTCGGGGAACGCCACGTAACGCGCGGGGAGCCGCCAGCGCGGATCGTAGCGGTATCGCGCGAGTCCCTTGAAATGACGTCGCGCCGACGATTCGGGGTCGCGCACGCGGATGCCGAGGCGTGCGCCGCGCTTCAGCAGGGTCAGCGTCAGGTCGCCGACGCGCAGGGGGCTGGGCGTGGCGTGGCCGTCCTCGTCCGACTGGAGCACGACCGAGGTCACGGGCTGATTGGAGAGGGTGACCGTCACCCCGGGCCGGGCTTCGAAATGGACCTGCTGGCCGGTCCGAACGAAGTCCCCGACGTGCTCCGGACCACGTCCGGCGGGCAGTGGGACGGGGAGTCCCGGGGCGGTCCCCGTGGGATTGGAGCCTTCGGCGAGCCAGTGCAGTCCGACGACGGTGGTCCAGCCGTGGGTGCCGGCAACCGAGCGCAGGCGTTTGGCATGCCATGCGTGCCATTCCGACGGGGCGGAGGACGGCGGGGTGCGGCAACCGGCCAGGGCCAGCAGGAGGGCCAGGAACGAGGCGACAAAGACGCGTTGCACGGGCACAGCCTCGCCGGATCGCCCACGGATCGCCATGGTCAACCTGCGGGATCGGCCCTCCTCGGTGCCGCCCCGCGTCGCTGCCGTCGTAAGCCGGCGGGGCGAACGCGGTCCGCCAACCGGGCCCGTGGACGTCGAGGCGCCGGCGTGGGCATGGACCGGTACGAAGGTGACCGCCTGGCGCACCGCCCAGGCTCCACCTCGTCACCTCGGTGGCCACGCGGTGCGGGTGCGCGAAGTGCCGGGTCGTAGCCGTCGACATGAGGAGGCGGAGCGTATGGGGTGAATGAAAAGGGTCCGCCTCGTGACCTCGGCGCCCACGAGGTGCAGTGCGCGAAGTGCCGGTTCGTAGCCGCCGACACGCGGAGGCGGGGCACGGTCGGCCGAGGCGTTTTGGTTCTGGCTTTCGGAAACGGATCGGATTCCATCGCTGGCATGACTTCGTTCCGCTCCCTGTTGCCGCTGGTCCCGTTGGTCCTCGGTCTCGGCCAATCCACGATTGCCGATGACTGGCCGCAATGGCGCGGCCCGAACCGCGACGGCGTCTCCCTCGAGAAGGGGCTGCTCGAGCGTTGGCCGGTCGGGGGACCGAAACAGGCGTGGCGGTCCGCGCGCGCGGGTTCGGGTTACTCGACGCCCGCGGTGGCGGGGGAGCGGATCTATCTGATGGGAAACGAGGGATTGGACAACGAGTTCGTGCGCGTGCTGGGCGTGAAGGACGGTGAACCGGTTTGGGAAACCCGGCTCGGCAAGGTGGGCAATCCCGACCAGAAACCACCCTTCCCCGCGGCGCGTTCGACGCCGACGGTGGCGGGCGGGGCGGTCTATGCCCTGGGATCGGACGGCGATCTGGCCGCGTTGGACGCGGGATCGGGAAAGGTGCGTTGGCAACGAAGCCTGCGCGCCGATTTCGGGGGGAAACCGGGGCAATGGGCCTACGCCGAATCGCCGTTGGTCGACGGCGAGCGGGTGATCGTCACCCCGGGCGGGGCACAGGCGACGATTCTGGCGTTGGACCGGACGACGGGCGATGTGCTTTGGAAGGCAGCCCTGCCCGAGGGTGACGAGGCGGGGTACGCCTCGGCGCTGCGGATCGACGCCGGCGGCGTCGCCCAGTACGTGCAGTTGGTGCAAAAGGGGTTGGTGGGCATCGAGGCGGCATCGGGCAGATTTCTGTGGCGGCACGCGCGGGCGGTAAGCCGGTACGGGGCGAACATCCCCACGCCCGTGGCGAGCGGGAACCGGATCTACTTCGGGACGGCGGGAACGGGAGGCGGCGCGGTCGACCTGGCGGCGAAGGACGGCGGCGTGGGGGCGACGGAGGTCTACTTCGAGGCGAAGCTGCCCACGGCCATCGGCGGCGCGGTGAAGGTGGGTGGCCAGCTGTACGGCACGACGGCGCAGGCGTTGCTGTGCGTGGATTTCGCGACCGGCAAGATCCTGTGGGAAGAGCGCGCGCTGGGCGCGGCGTCCCTGTGTTATGCCGACGGACGGCTGTATCTCCATGGCGAGAACGGGGAGGTCGCGCTGGTGGAGCCCTCGACCGAGGGTTATCGGGAAAAGGGGCGCTTCACGCCGAGCGAAGGGGCGAAGCGTTCGGGGCCGATGGAAAAGAGCTGGGCGTATCCGGTCGTGGCGGGCGGGCGACTGTACGTGCGCGAGCACGCGGTGCTGTGGTGCTACGAGTTGCGGTGAGCAGGCGGCGGGGACGAGGAAGGACCGGTCCCGGGGGTGGGTTCGCGACGGGTTCGCCCGCGGCCCTGCCCGCGAGCCGAGGGCGGAGGCTGCACGGAATGCGGGTTGATTCCGGGAGCCGGGCGGCGGCAGGTTCCGGGCGTGATCCCATCGCATTCGCCGGGCCAGGACCTGCCTGTGGACGGGCGTGCCAGCAGGCTGGACGCCAGGCGTGAAACGGTCCGGCGCGGGAACCGCGGGTGGAGCGCGATTGGCCTTTTCGCGGTCCTTGTCCTGGTGGCCGGGCCGTGGCCCGTCCGGGCCGAGGACGAACCGCGCCCCCTGTTTGTGGAGGGCTACGCGGGGCGGGTGAGTTACGCGCCGGGCGAGGAGTTGAGCCTGCACCTGTCGAGCAGCGCGCCCAAGGTGGCGGTGGAGATCGTCCGGATCGGCGCGAAGGTTGAGTCGGTCTGGACGAACGACGCCGTGGCGACCCGGGAACACCCGGTGCCCGAGGACGCGTCCTCGCACGGGTGCCGGTGGCCGTCCGCGGTCCGGGTGGCGATTCCGGCGGAATGGCGGAGCGGGTACTATCAGGTGACGCTCAAGGCGCGGGACCACGGGGGCAAGTTCATCCAGCGCAACACGCGGACGGCGGAGGGTACCTGCCATTTCGTGGTGCGCTCGGGGGAGCCGGGGCGGACGTCGAAGACGCTGCTCCAGTTCGCGACGCACACCTACAACGCCTACA
>CAZSOV010000030.1:0-8146 GCA_964608505.1 uncultured Verrucomicrobiota bacterium | reverse complement strand
CAACAACTGGGGCGGGTTCAGCCTCTACGCCTACCACGGTCGGGGGGTCAACCAGGGCCATCGGGTGTCGTACGAGCGTCCGCCGGCAAGCCTGTTCGGTCTCTGGGAGCGGGCGTTCGTGGAATGGGCCGAGCGGGAGGGGATCGTGCTGGAGTACGCGGCCAACGGGGACCTGGAATCGCACCCCGAAATGCTCGAAGGGTACCGCCTCGTGCTGAGCGTCGGGCACGACGAGTACTGGTCGGCGCCGATGCGGGACAATCTCGAGCGGTTCATCGGCAACGGCGGGAACGTGGCGTTCTTCAGCGGGAACACCTGTTGCTGGCAGGTGCGGGCCGAGGACGGCGGTCAGGCGCTGACCTGCTGGAAACAGAACTACCATTCGGACCCGGTCTACGCCGCGCGCGGCAGTCAGTCCACGCTGTCCAGCCTGTGGAGTCACCACCTCGTGGACCGTCCGGAGAACCGGTTGACGGGCGTGGGCTTCCTCTGGGGCGGCTATCACCGCAGCCACGGCCAGTTGATGGACGCCAGCGGGGCCTACACCGTGCATCGCCCCGATCACTGGCTCTTCGAGGGAACCGGACTGAAACGCGACGACACCTTCGGCGGCAAGGACACCATCGTCGGGTACGAGTGCGACGGCTGCGAGATCGAGTGGCGCGACGGCCTGCCCTTCACGACCGGACGCGACGGGACGCCCGCGTCGTTCGAGATCCTCGGGACGGCCCCGGCGCAGTGGCATCCGGACGACTGCCAGTGGTACGACCGCTGGGAGAACGGGCGGAAGGGGAACGCGGTGCTCGGAGTCTATTCCCGGGGCGGAACGGTGGTGACGGCTGGCAGCACCGACTGGGCGCACGGCCTCCGGGGCGGGGATGCCACGGTGGCGCGGATCACGCGGAACGTCCTGGAAAGGCTGGGGAAATGAAGACCGCGACCTTCGTGATCCTGTGGGCGGTGACGGGCGGGTGGATCCCTGGGAGGGCGGAGATTCCTGCCCTGCCGGGCACGCTCGAAATCGACCTCTACCGCGACGGCGTCGCGGAGCGCATCGTCAGTCGTCCGGGCGCCGACGAGGTCCAGGAACGGAAATCGGCCGGGGCTCCCTGGGAGAAGGCGGACTTCGGCCTGCCGGAGGGCGTTTCGCGGCTGGATCCGGACGGGCGCGACGCGGGCCTGCGCTTCGTGGATTTGAACCGGGATGGTTTCGACGACGTCGTGTTCGGGAACCCGGACCGGTTCGCCGTGCATCTCTGGACCAAGAACGTGCAGCCCCACCTGGGATGGACGCGGGGCTGGTCCCAGTTCGTGCGGGCCGGAAAGCGGACGGGTGCGGTGCAGGAACCCCCGTCGTTGGTGGGCGCCGAGGTGCGGGCCGAGGGGGAGGATTTGGTGGTGACGCATCCGGCGGTGGCAGGAACGCCGGCCCGGACGGAGCGTCGGCGGTTGAAGGATCTGATCGCGTTCGACATGGCGGCGCCCAAATCGCCGGAGGAGGCCCTGGCCACCATGCGACTCTCCGCAGGGTTGCGCATCGATTTGGTCGCGGCGGAGCCGGTGGTGACGGACCCGATTTCATTCGATTGGGGACCGGACGGGCGATTCTGGGTCGTCGAGATGCGCGACTATCCGCGGGGCATCGACGACCAGGGCCGGCCCGGAGGGAACGTGAAGATCCTCGAGGACCGGGACGGGGATGGCCGGTTCGAACGCGCGATTCCGTTCCTGGAGAACGTGCCGTATCCGAGCAGCGTGATGGCTTGGCGCCAGGGCGTGCTCGTCGCGGCCGCGCCGGACATCTTCTACGCCGAGGACACCGACGGGGATGGCCGCGCCGACGTGCACCGCGTGCTTTACACCGGCTTCGTCGAGGGCAACCAGCAGCACCGGGTCAACGGATTCGACTGGGGACTGGACGGCTGGATCTACGCGGCGAACGGCGACAGCGGCGGCAAGGTGCGCGCGCCCGGATCCGACACGACCCTGTCCATCGGCGGACGCGACGTGCGGTTTCATCCGGAGACCGGCGTGATCGAGACGGTGTCGGTGCAGACGCAGTACCTGCGGCGGCGCGACGACTGGGGAAACTGGTTCGGGAACAACAATCCAACCTGGCTCTGGCACGTGACCGTGCCCGAGCATTACCTGCGGCGGAATCCGAAGGTCGCCGCCCGTCGGGTGTCCAAGGTGCTGGCCAACTACGAGGACTCGACCCGGGTGTTCCCGGCCAGTCCGGCCATGGTGCGGCCGAACCAGCCGTGGTCGCTGAACCACGTCACGAGCGCGAGCAGCGCGGAGCCGTATCGGGACGACCTGTTCGGGGGCGACTACGCGCGGTCGGTGCTGATCTGCGAACCCGTGCACAACGCGGTGCACCGGGAGGTGCTCGAACGCGACGGTTCGGGCTTCCGCAGCCAACGCGCCGCGGGCGAGGAGACCTCGGAATTCCTCGCCAGCACCGACAACTGGTTCCGCCCCACCACGGTGCGGACCGGCCCCGACGGCGCGGTGTACGTCGCCGACATGTACCGCTTCGTGATCGAGCATCCGGAGTGGATCTCGCCCGAGATGCAGGCCCGGCTCGACCTGCGGGCGGGTACGGACCTGGGCCGAATCTACCGGATCACGCCGCGGGACAGGGCGCGGCGGGCGATTCCGGATCTGACGCGGCTGCGGGGCGCGGAACTGGCGCGGGCCATGGACAGCCCGAGCGGCTGGCAGCGGGACCGCGTGCAACAGTTGCTGGTGGAACGGGGGCCCGGGGCGCCGGTGGCGGAACTCGAGAAACTGCTGTCGCCCTCGCGGGCGCCGCAGGTGCGTTTGCAGGCCCTGGCGACGCTGGGCCTGCTGAAGCAGTTGACGCCCGCGCGGGTGCGTGCCGCCCTGGCGGACCCGAACGCCTGGGTGCGTTGCGAGGCGCTGCGGCAGAGCGAGGCGCTGGCGGCCTCGGCTCCGGATCTGTTCCCCGCCGTGGCCGCGGTCGCGACGGACGGGGACGCGGCGGTGCGGTTGCAGGCGGCCTTCACGCTGGGCAGTTGGCCTCCGGCCGCGGCGGAGCCGGTTCTGGCGGAGCTCGCGGCCCGCGAGGACTCCGACGAGACGACGCGGATCGCCGTGCTTTCGTCGCTGGGGCCGGAAAGTGCGCTGTTCGCGACTCTGAACCGGAAGGATGCGGTGCCGCGGCCCGCCGGCGCGGCCACCTCCGCCGCCCTGAAGCCGACCAGCCCGGATCGGGCGGCGGTGATCGCGGGGTACGGGGAGATCGGGAAGCTGGCGGGCGACGCGACGCGCGGGAGGAAGTTCTACACCGAATTGTGCGCGCCCTGTCATCGGCTGCGCGGCGAAGGATTCGAGGTGGGCCCCGATCTGGCCATGGTGGCGACCAAGCCCGTGGACTGGCTGCTGGTGGCCATCCTCGACCCCGGCCAGGTCGTCGAGGCGCGCTATCGGGCGTGGTCGATCACGCTGAAGTCGGGGGACGTGCTGGACGGGTTGGTGTCCACGGAGACGGCGAACAACCTCGTGGTGCGCCTGGCGGGGGGCGTGGAGCACGCGGTGCTGCGGTCGGACATCGAGGCGATGGAGGCGCTCACGACCTCGATGATGCCGGGCGGGTTCGAGACGGCGCTGAAGCCGCCGGACATGGCGGACCTGCTGGCGTGGGTCCGGGGACGCTAGGCGCCGGACGACTCGGCCCTGGGCTGGTGGCGTCCGACCAGGTACTCGAAGAGCGGCGAGGCGATCAGGGTGGTGACGACCGCCATCAGGACGAGGGTGGCAAAGAGGGCGGGGGAGATGATGCCGCGCTGGAGGCCGATGTTGATGATGATCAGCTCCATGAGCCCGCGGGCGTTCATCAGGGTGCCGATGCCGAGCGCCTCGCGGTGGGGCAGTCCGGTGAGGCGGGCGGCGAGCCAGCAGGCGACGCCCTTGCCGAGGTTGGCGGCGAGCATGACGAGGCCGGCCATGAGCCAGAGCCAGGCGTTGTCGAGCAGGCCGATCTGCGTGTTCAGCCCGGAGTAGGTGAAGAACAGCGGCAGGAGCAGGGCGACGGTGAGGGGTTGGATGCGCTCGATGAGCGACCGGGCGACCAGCCCGCGCGGCATGGCGGCTCCCATGACGAAGGCTCCGAAGACGGCGTGGAGCCCGATGAGATCGGTGAACCAGGCGCCGAACGACAGCAGCGCGAGGCAGAGGACGAATTCGCCGTCGGACAGGAACCCGCGCTGTTCGATGCGCTCGGCCCACCAGCCCAGAATGGGTCGGAGGACCAGGAGGGTGAACGCGACGTAGGCGACCCCGCCCGCGATGTTGGTCAGCGCGTGACGTGCGTCGCCGTCGAAGCTGGCCAGGACGAGCGCCAGCAGGCACCAGGCGGCCGCGTCGTCGATGGCGCCCGCGCCGAGCGCGACGGTGCCCATCGTGGTGCCGGCCAGCTTCTTGAAGTGGATGATCCGGGCGAGCATCGGGAACGCGGTGATGCACATCGAGGCGCCCAGGAAGATCGTGGCCTCGAACAGCGAGGTCTTCTCCGGAAAGAGCCGGGTGTTGCCGTGGAAGTACCAGCCCAGCAGGGCCCCCAGAAGGAACGGGGCCAGCATGCCGGCCAGCGACACCGCCACCGCGCTGCCGAAGCGGCGCCGGACGATGTCGACGCGGAATTCCAGCCCGACCACGAACATGTAGATGGCGAGCCCGAGCTGGGAGACGGGGAAGAGGACCTTCATCGACTCCGGCGGGAACAGGCGGGCGGACACGGAGGGCCAGAACAGCCCGAGCAGCGAGGGGCCGAGCAGGACCCCGCCGATCATCTCCGCGACGACCTGGGGCTGGCCGGCATGGCGGGCGAGGCGCCCCACGGCCTGGCAGACCAGGAGGATGACGCCGATCTGGAAGAAGAACTGGACGGCCAGCTGGAGGTGGGTCACGCGGAACGGATCAGAGCACGGAAACCATCTTCACGAAAGCAACTCCTCGCTATCTCGGTCATGCCGTGGCGTTATCACGGGGTGCCATGGATCTGAGACGACTGCGGTACTTCCAGGCGGTGGCGGAGGAACTGAGTTTCTCGCGCGCGGCGCGGCGATTGCGGGTGGCGCAACCGGCGCTGAGCCGCGCCGTCAAGGAGGTCGAGGACGTCCTGGGGACCCTCGTCCTCGAGCGCAGCCGGCATCACGTCCGCCTGACGCCGGCCGGGGCGGTCCTGCTCCGGGAGACCGCGCAGACCCTCGAACAGCTGGAGGAGGGCCTCCGCCGGGTGCGCCGTACCGCGGCGGGCGAGGAGGGGGAGCTTCGGCTCGGTTACATAGGGCCGCCCACGGAACCGTTCCTGGGCCGGATGCTGGCGGAGTACCGGCGGCGGTATCCCCTGGTTTCGCTGCATCTGGAGGAGCGCACGCCGGAACGGGTGTGGGAGATGGTGTCGAAGGGACGGCTGTCGGCGGGCATCACCCGCCCGGTGTCGGTGCCGGAGACGCTGGGGATGCGCACGCTGGCGTTGCGGAACGAGGTGCTGGGGGTGGCGGTGCCGCCGGGACACGCCTTCGCGTCGCGGCGGGTTCTGGCGTGGACGGCCCTGGCCAGGGAGTCGCTGGTCGTGCTGGCGCGACGGGAGGGGATGGGGTTGCACGACGCGGTGCTGGCGGCCTGCCGCAAGGCGGGATTCGCGCCGCGCCTGGCGCAGATGCCGAGCCTGGTGGGAACGGTGCTGTTGTATGCCGAAGCCGGGGCCGGGGTGGCGGTGGTGACGGAGTCCATCGTGCGTCCGGGCGGCACCCTGCGTTTCCTCCCCCTGCGCCCGGCGCAGACCGTTCCCCTGGTGTTCGCGTGGCACGAGGATCAGGAGGCGCCCTCGGTGTGTCGCTTTCGGGAATTGCTCGAGGACTGGCGGAGCCGGGGCGAATTGTGGGGCGGGGGAACGCCGCGGGGCGCCCGGTGACATTGCACGAAGGCGTATCTCACGACCCTCGGGGCGCGGGCCGACCGTCTGACGGGTATTTCCACCGGGCGCCTAGGTCCCTCTCTCCACCACGCCCCCTCCCTCACGTTCACGACGACCCAAACACCGACTTCCTCAGATCCCGCAGCACGTACGCCTCTCCCCCGGCCAAACCTCGCACCCGCCGCGCCCCGCTCCGCCGCTTCTTCCCGAACCGCTCCCGGTACGCCCCGAACACCCCCTCCACGTACTCCCGACTCCCGAACACCGCCCCCGCCGTGAAATACCTCACCCGACACCGCAGGTACTCCGCCAGCGGCAACTTCCCGTTCCCCTTCAACACTTCCGCCACCGCCTCCCCCGACATCGAGCCCCGCAACGCCCGCCCATCCTCCCCGATCCCCGCCCGCCGCTCGTCCCCCTCCCGATACACCCACATCCGATACACCTCCAACGACTTGCCCGCCGTCTCCTCCCGCCCCCGTTGCAGCGCCGTCACCAGCCGTTGAATCCCCTCTTTCGCCCGCCGCTTCCCCGCCACCGCCTCCCCGTACCCGCTCCACCGGTACTCCTTCGGGTCCCTCACCAACCCCGCCCGCACCGGATTCAGATCGATGTACGCCGCCATCGTCGCCAGCGCCTGCCCCTGACCCTCCACCAGCACGCTCCGGAAGCGGTTCTCCCACAACGTCCCCTCCCGCCCCATGCGCAGGTTGTACCAGAGCGTGAACCGTTGCTTCAGCAGCTTCACGAACTGGCTCAGATCCCACATCCGCGCGTGAAACGTCGCCAGATACTGTGCCAGCCCCACCTCGTCCCGGGCCTCGCGATACATCGCGAAGCGCTGGCGCACCAGACCCACGTTCTGGTGACCCGAGAGTTTGGCCAGCTTCGCCAGCACCTGATCCGGCGTAGGCCGGAGCGGCGGCTCGGGCGGTCGCGGCACCTCCACCAGCACATGGAAGTGATTGGACATCAGGCAATAGGTAAGGACTCGAACCTCGCAGAACTCCTCGGCCTCGCGGAGGAGCTGGACGAAGTGCTCCTTGGCCGGGGCATCGAAGATGAAGCGGCGATCCACGATGCGGGAGACGCAGTGATAGACGGCGGAGGCTTGATCCGGCGGCGCAAGCAGGCGCGAAGGCATGCCCGCGAGGGTGCCCACCTCCCCCACGAATTGCCATATGAAATACCTGAACATTGAACAGAAATGCCACTGGTACCCGGATACAGCGCATCCAGGGCTTGTGACATATAAAAGACCAGATTGCTAATGTAAGACATTTGAGTTCGGAGGCTTGGGGCTTCGGGCGGGGCTCGACCGCGTTGCGGGTGCGCTGCCTCTGCCAACTTCAGGACCCGAGAGTCCCTCCATTCCATTCCGTCCTCCATTCTCCCGTCCCGGTCCCGCGCTTTTTTGTCGAACGGCGCTGGATGCACCCCTCGGTCGCGGGACTGGCCGCAGGGAGGCATCGCGCCCGGCGGGGCGAGTCGTTAGGGTGCCCTCGTGCAGTTCGAACTGGAGGCTCCCTACGCGCCCGCGGGCGACCAACCGGCGGCCATCGAGGGTTTGTGGAACGGGCTGGTCGCCGGGGCGAAGCACCAGGTGTTGCTCGGGGTGACCGGGTCGGGAAAGACGTTCACCATCGCGAACGTGATCCAGCGGGCCCAGCGCCCCACGGTGGTGATCTCGCACAACAAGACCCTGGCCGCCCAGTTGTACGCCGAGTTCAAGTCGTTCTTCCCGAGGAACGCCGTGGAGTACTTCGTCAGCTACTTCGATTTCTACCAGCCGGAGGCGTACATCCCGCGGTCCGACACGTTCATCGAGAAGGACTCGAGCATCAACGAGAACATCGAACGGCTGCGCCTCTCGACGATGAGTTCCCTCCTGTCGCGCCGGGACGTGATCGTCGTGGCGAGCGTCTCCTGCATCTACGGCATCGGGAGCCGGGACGACTACGAGGCCATGCTGCTGCCGATCCGCGTCGGGATGGCGCTCACGCGGGAGGTGTTGCTCGGGCGCCTGGTCGACCTGCAATACGAGCGGAACGACATCGCGTTCGAGCGAGGCCAGTTCCGCGTGCGCGGCGACACGGTGGAATTGCGGCCCGCGGCGACCGAGGACGCGGTGCGGATCGAGTTCTTCGGGGACGAGGTGGAACGCATCACGCGTTTCGATCCGCTCACCGGGCATGTCCTGGA
>CAZSOV010000029.1:0-41185 GCA_964608505.1 uncultured Verrucomicrobiota bacterium | reverse complement strand
GTTGCCCAAGCCCACCGCCTGGTCACCGACGGCGCCGACATCGTCGACGTCGGCGGCGAATCCACCCGCCCCGGTGCCACTCCCGTCACCGAACAGGAGGAACTCGACCGCGTCATCCCCGTCATCCAGCGCCTTGCGCGCGAAATCGCCGTCCCCATCTCGGTCGACACCTTCAAGCCCAGCGTCGCGCGGGCCGCCGTGGCGGCGGGCGCCAGCATCATCAACGACATCGCCGCCAACCTCGCCCAACCCGACCTCCGGGCCTGCGTCGCCGCGTCCGGTGCGGGCTACGTCGCGATGCACATGCAGGGCACCCCGCGCACCATGCAGATGGCCCCGACCTATCAGGACGTCGTCGGGGAGGTCGGACTGTTTTTCCGCCGCACGCTCGCCGGGCTCGCCGCGGCGGGCATCGCCCCCGAACAGGTGGTGCTCGACCCCGGAATCGGGTTCGGAAAGACCCTCGAACACAATTTGGAGTTGCTGGGGCGCGTGCACGCCTTTACAGAGCTGGACCGGCCTTTGTTGCTCGGCGTTTCCCGCAAGTCGTTCCTCGGAAAACTCCTCGGAACCCCGGTCGACGCCCGACTCCCCGGCTCCCTCGCGGCCACCTGCCTCGCGGTCGCCGACGGGGTCGGAATCATCCGGGCCCACGACGTTCGGGAAACCGTCCAAGCCATCCGGGTCGTGGAAGCCATCCGGTCGCGAGCGCCCAAATGTTGACCCAACTCATCGAGCAGTGGTGGCGCGCGGGCGTCGAGGTCGTGCTCCTCGCCGTCGCGATCTACTACGTGCTGAAGTTCCTCCGGGGTACCCGCGCCGCCCCGGTCCTCATCGGGTTCCTCGTCCTGCTCCTCCTCCTGTTCGTCCTGGCCGCGGTCCTCAACCTCGAGGTCCTTGGCTGGCTCCTCGGCGCCGGTGCCGCCTTCATCGCCTTCGCCGCCCTGATCATCTTCCAACCCGAGATCCGCCGCCTTCTCGCCCGCGTCGGCGACCTCCCCCTCTTCACCACCGCGCGCGAGCAACGCGAGAACCTGGAGGTCATCGTGCAGACCGCCGAACGACTGTCCGAGGCCCGCATCGGAGCCCTCCTCGCCATCGAACAGTCCATCAACCTCCGCGAGGCAGTCGTCGAGGTCGGCATCCCCGTCGATTGCGAGGCCACGCCCGAGATGCTCGAGACCATCTTCTTTCCCAACAACGCCATCCACGACGGCGGCGTCATCATCCGCGGTGATCGCATCGCCTTCGCTGCCTGCATCTTCCCGCTCACCCAGCGCTCCGATCTCCAGAAATCCATGGGCACCCGCCACCGCGCCGCCATCGGCCTCTCCGAGGAAACCGATGCCGTCGTCGTCGTCGTTTCCGAGGAAACCGGGGCCATCTCCTACGCGTTCAAGGGCCATCTCCAGCGCGGCCTTTCCCTCGAGGAACTCCGCTCCTTCCTCAGCTCGGTCTTCGTTCCCCAGGCACGTTCCCGCTCCGGAACCACCCGCGTCCGCTCCCTCCTTTCCCCGACCCTCCGCCCCCCACCCCCGGAGCCCATCCCGGACCCACCCACTCCAGTCCCCGATCCCACCCGGGAGCTCTCATGACGCCCACCGCCGCCGAGTAAACCGCACCCCGTCCCCTGCCATGCCTCTTACCCGACTCCGCGCCCTGGTCCTGGACAATCTGTCCTGGAAACTGTTGGCCATCAGTCTGGCGCTTCTCATCTGGTCCGGCGCCCGGCTCTTCATGAACCAGACCGCGCAACCGCTCGTGGGCGGCCTGTCCCCGTCGGGGCACCGCGACTTCGCCAATCTCCCCATCCGCGTCCTCGGCCCGGCCTCCAGTGCCCAAGGCTGGGCCATCGACCCGCCTTCCGTCTTCATCCGGGTTGGCGGCGATCCCTCCCTCCTCAACCGCCTCACCGAACTGGACCCGCTCATTTTCGTCGAGGCCCCCCCCGCCGCCCTCCAAGCCCCCACCACCCGGCGCGTCGATGTCCGACTGCCTCCCGCCATCCGCATTGTCAGCGTCATCCCCGAACGCGTGGAACTGAAGCCCCTCCCCACGCAGGCCGCGACCCCCTGACCCGCCGCGCAGCCCCCCTTTCACCCGCTTTCCAGCCCCTTTTACTCCCATGTCCACCCGACGTCGCATTTTCGGTACCGACGGCATCCGCGGCACCGCCAACATTGAACCCGTCACGGCGGAAACCATTCTCAAAGTCGGGTGTGCCGCCGCCCACGTCTTCAAGAACCTCCAACAAACCCCGCGGGGCCGCGGCAAACACCAGATCGTCGTCGGCAAGGACACCCGCCTCTCCGGCTACCTCCTCGAAAACGCCATCTCCGCGGGAATCCTCTCCATGGGCGTCGACGTCCTGTTCATCGGCCCCCTGCCCACTCCCGGCATCGCGTACGTCACCCGCAGCCTCCGTGCCGATGCCGGCATTGCGATCACGGCCTCCCATAACCCTTACGACGACAACGGCGTCAAATTCTTCCGCTCCGACGGCTACAAACTCGACGAGGACATCGAGGCGGAAATCGAGAACCTCGTGTTCGGCGGCGAGATCGAGAAGATCCGCCCGCGCGCCAGCGTCATCGGCAAGGCCGTCCGCATCGACGACGCCCTCGGACGCTACATCGAGCACGTCAAGAACACGTTCCCCCGCGGCCAGACCCTCGAGGGCCTTCGGATTGTCGTCGATTGCGGCAACGGCGCCGCCTACAAGGCCACCCCCACCGTCCTGCGCGAGCTCGGCGCCGAGGTCTTTGCCTTCGGGGTCCAGCCCAATGGCACCAACATCAACCTCGACTGCGGGTCCATGCACCCCGAACTGATGTGCCAGAAGGTCTGGGAACACCGCGCCCACCTCGGCATCGCCCACGACGGCGATGCCGACCGCGTCCTGCTCTGCGACGAGCACGGGCGGCTCATCGACGGCGACGACATCATGGCCATCGCCGGGCTGGATCTCATGCGCCAGGGCCAGCTCGCCAGGAACACCGTCGTCTCCACCGTCATGAGCAATGCCGGCCTCGAAGCCGCCCTGCAGGCCGCCGGCGGCGCCATGGTCCGCACCCCCGTCGGCGACAAGCATGTCATTGATGAAATGCTCACCCACGGCTACTCATTCGGCGGCGAACAAAGCGGCCACATGATCTTCGGCCACCATTCCACCACCGGCGACGGCCTGGTCACCGCCCTCCAAATCCTCCGCATCATGCAGGGCTCCGGAAAACCCCTCTCCGAACTCGCCAAGGGCTGGACCCGCTTCCCCCAACTCGTCACCAACGTCAAGGTCCGCGAAAAACGCCCCTTTGAGGAACTCGAAGGCATCCTCGACCTCGTCCGGCAGGCCGAAACCGAGCTCGGCACCGCCGGCGGACGCATCCTCCTCCGCTATTCCGGCACCGAACCCAAGGCCCGCCTCCTCATCGAAGGCCGGGATGCCGCCGTCATCGAATCGTGGAGCCGGCGCATCACCGAATCGTTGCGCAAACAACTCGGAGCCTGAAATCGAATCGGGCCGGACACCCTACTGCTTCAAATACCTCGCCAGCGGCGGCTCCAGCAGTTCCTTCACCTCGATCCGGTCCATGTTCTCCTTCGTCACGAGCGTCACTCCCGTGTCCAGCCGGTTCGGGACCTTCCCGCCCTTGAGGTGCTTCACCGCCGTCATCACGCCCTCGTAGCCCATGCGCAGCGGGTTCTGCACCACCAGACCCTGGATGTCCCCCGCCCGCAGATCCGCCACCGTCTGCCCGCCCGTGTCGAACCCCACCATCTTCACCTTGCCGCCCGCGTAGCCCAGATCCCGCAACGCCTTCGCCATCCCCACCGCCACCGGTTCGCACGGGCAGAACACGCCGTTCACCTCGCGGCCATACCGGTTCAACAGGTTCTGCGACGCCTGGTACGACGTCTCCCGCGTCGCCCCGGCATACTGGTCGCTCGACAGGATCTTGATGTCCGGGAACTGCTTGAGCGCGTCCAGGAACCCCGCCTCCCGGGCCTCTGTGCTCGCCGAGCCCACCGCGTACCGCAGCAGAATCACGTTGCCCTTGCCCCCGATCAGCTTCGCCAGATGCTCGCCCCCCATCTGCCCGCCCCGGAAATTGTCCGTCGCCACGAAACTCGCGTGCTTGTCCGTCTTCAGGTCGGAATCGATGATCACCACCGGAATCCCCGCCCCCACCGCCGTCTCGACCGGCTTCACCAGCGCCTGCGAATCCAACGGCGCCAGCACCATCGCCGACACCTTCCGACTCGTGAAATTCTCCACCACCTGGATCTGCTGATCCCGGTCGTCCTCCCGCAACGGCCCCTTCCAGATGATCTGCACCTTCGTCCCAGCCTCCGCCAGTTCCTGCTCGGCCTTCCGCGCTCCCGCCTCGATGGAACGCCAGAACTCGTGAATCGTCCCCTTCGGAATCACGGCAATCGTATAACCCTCGCCACCCCCTCCCCCCGGCGCCGCGGACGCGCCTCCCCCCGCCGGCGCCGAAGCTCCCCCGCCGCCGCCCGCCGAACTCCCCGAATCCCCGCAGCCCGCGAGGAACAGGCCTACCACCAATGCCGAAAATGCCGTCAGGGAGCGCAGCAGCGGGTTCATGCCCGAGACCGTACCGAAAGCCCCGGAGGAAGACAAATGTCCTGAGCGGGCACCGCCTCGCCCGCGCGTTCGGCCCCGATGCACCCACGTGGGCTATCCTTGAGCGGTTGGGCCCGCTGCTCCCCGTGCCGGGCGCTTGAGCACGGCGATGACGTCCCGCGTTTGTCCTTGCAGCATGTTCGTGTCGAAGACGTTCACGAGTTCCCAACCGTCCGCGCCCAGCTCGTTCAGCCGATCCGTGAGCTTCTGAGCGTCAATCGCGCCGCCGAGAAACCAGATCTTCGCGGCCAGCGTCAGCAGCATGTACTCCCATTTCATTGCTTTCAGGAGCCTCTGCCGCCCATCGCGTCGTGGCAAACGTGGAATCCACTGCCCTGGAATCCACTGCCCACCTGCCGCCGAATCCCCCCAACCCGCTCGGACCCTCCGAACCACCGCGCTCGCCGACCGGATCCCCCCCTGCGCGCGGCTCGCGTTCGGCTCAGTCCGTCGGGTGTCTCGGGAAACACCGCACGCTCCGCAGGTCTTTGAAATGCTCGTCCTGCGTCCAGAGGGTCGCCTCGTGGTGCCTTGCCGTCGCGTAAATGATGCTGTCCGCCATCGGCAGCGGATACCGGGCCGCCTCCAGCGCCAGCGCGCCATCCAGATCGACGAGCCGTCCACCCCGCATCATGCTGGCGACCTGCAACGCGTCGTCCTCGCCGCGTGCCCGCAGCACCTTCTTGAAGACCTCGTAGATGGAAATCACCGGCACGAGGAGGTTCTCCGTGTCCTCGATCGCCGACGCGAACAGGGGCGCACGTTCGCTGTCCGTGAAGTACTCGAGCCAACCCGACGAATCGACCACGTTGGCCGTGCTCACAGGCGGTCCTCCTCCGGTTCAATGGTCGTGTCCATGCCCCGGAGAAAGCCCCGCATCTGTTGAATCGGGCGAACGGGGATGAACTCCACCCGGTCGGCGTACCGCAAAACCCGCAACTTTTCACCTGCCCTGAGACGCAGCGCCTCCCGAATGCCTTGAGGAATGACGACCTGGAATTTCGGCGAAAGAATGACGGTTTCCATATCGATACAGATATCGTAGGACGACTCGAGTATCGATGCAAGAGCACGGAGCTCGTCAACCTGCCCCCAACCCGGACCCTTTCCCCCGCTTGAGCGCCGCCCCTGGCCCGGGCAGGATGTCGGCTCGCGACCGGGGGGCTTCCGCCCTTCCCGGTCGTCCTACATGCACGCCACGACGACGAGGAATCGAGTTTCGGCCCGGGACGGCTTTACCCTGGTCGAATTGCTGGTGGTGATGGCGATCGTCGCCATCCTCGCCAGCCTCCTCGTGCCGGCCCTCGGCAACGCCAAGCGCCAGGCCAAGCGCGTCAGCGAGATCAACTCGGCGCGTCAACTGGGCCTGGCCTGGAGCCTGTACGCCGATGATCACGCGGAAAAGGTCCTCCCGGCCTTCCGCCGCGGCTACGCCGCCGTGGATCAGACCGGGAAGGACGTCGGGCCCGAGGTCGCCGCCCGCTATCCCTGGCGCCTGCTGCCCTGGCTCGGCCAGAATTTCGACGTCATCTACGCCAACGAGAACCAGGCCTTCCTCCAGCGGTTCCGGCGCCTCGACGATCCCACCCTCGCCGTCTATGCCGCGAGCGTCTATCCGTCCTTGGGAATCAACTCGGTGTTCGTCGGCGGCGACGACGAACAACTCCCGCCCACCGAGATGGCGATCTCCCGGTACGGCGATTTCTGCGTCCTCGCGACCCCCCAGATCCTGCGGCCCTCGGAGCTCTTCGGCTTCGTGTCCGCCCGCGCGCCCCTGGAATTCCTCCCCACCCCCGCCGAGGCCGGCAACCGAATCGTGCACGGGTTCCACGTCGTGCGCCCCCCCTACCTCGCCGCGCGCAACTGGGCCGCCGCATGGGACCCCGCGGACGGCCCCGTGGCGTGGGGATTTGTCCATCCCCGCTACACCGGACGCGCCGTGGCCGCCGTCACCGACGGTCATGTCGAATCGCCCGGCCTCAAGCAACTCCAGGACATGCGGCGCTGGGCCAATCCCGCGGATCGCGCCGACTGGACCCTGATGGCCCGATGATCCCGCCGCCCCCCATGGCCTCCCGTTCACCGACGAGCCTGGCTTCGCCGCCATGAGACGCCCCCTTCTCCAGGACGATGCCTTCCTTGCCGACATCGCCAGCACGCGCGCCCGGGCACGTTCCGCGACGGCGCCCAAACTCGCCGTCTGGTGGCTGGGTCAAAGCGGGTTCCTCGTCCTCTGGAACGACCGTTTCCTGCTCCTCGACCCGTACCTCTCCGATTCCCTGACCCGGAAATACGCGCAAACCGACAAGCCGCACGTCCGGATGACGGAACGCGTGGTCGACCCGGCCCGCCTCGACTTCCTCGATCTCGTCACCTCGAGCCACCTGCACACCGATCATCTCGACCCCGAGACGCTGCGTCCCCTGGCCGCGGCCAATCCCGGCCTCGTCCTGGTCGGGCCTGAAGCCAACCGGACCACGCAGGCCGAACGCTCCGGACTTCCGCCGTCGCGGATCCTCGGCCTCGATCATCCCGGGCCGGCCCTCGACCATGGGCCGTTCCGGATTCATCCCGTGCCCGCCGCCCACGAAACGATGGAGCGGGACCGCCACGGGCACCTGATCCATCTGGGTTTCGTGGTGGAGGCCGGTCCGTTTCGGATCTACCACTCCGGGGACACCGTGCCCTACGAAGGTCAGGACGGACTGCTGTGCGACTTCCGCATCGACCTGGCCCTGCTCCCGATCAACGGAAGGGCACCGGAGCGCCGGGTCGCGGGCAACTTGTGGGGCCGCGAGGCGGCTCGACTCGCGAAGGGGATCGGGGCGCGCCTCGTCGTCCCGTGTCACTACGACATGTTCGAATTCAACACGGCCACGCCCGAGGAATTCGAGGCCGCCTGCCGCCAACTCGGCCAATCCTTCCGCACCCTGCAACAAGGGGAGCGCCTGGACTGGCCCCAGCCCGCGCCCGGGCCGACGACGGAATGTCGGGCATGAACACGGACGCGCAGGCATCGCCGGGAACAAGGCCCGCGCCCATGAAGTTCCCGCCCTGGCTCGTCCGCGCCACCGCCCTTGGCCTGCTGCTCGCCATGTTCCTCACGTTCTTTCGCTGGTTCGAGCAACGCAACGTCTACCATCCCCACCCCAAGGAATGGGGCGTCACGGGCGACGCCCTCCATGTCCCGTGGGAAGCCGTGCGGTTCCCGACGTCCGACGGACTGTCGCTCAGCGGCTGGTATTTTCCGGCCCCGACGAACTCGCCCCGGCACGACCTCGCCGTGCTGATCAACCATGGCAATGCCGGCAACGTCAGTCATCGGTTGTCGCTGTACCGACTTCTCCTCGACCTCGGCGTCCACGTGTTCGCGTACGACTACCGCGGCTACGGCCAGAGCGAGGGCCAACCCTCGGAGTCCGGCACCTACCGTGACGCCGACGCCGCGCTGGCCTGGCTCCAATCCCGGGGGTTCCCGCCGAACCGCATCGTGGCCCACGGCGAAAGCCTCGGCGGCGGCGTCGCCTCCGAACTGGCCCTCCGCCATCCCGACCTGCGCGGCCTGATCCTCCGCAGCACGTTCACCAGCATCCCCGATCTCGGACGCGAACTCTTCCCGTTCCTGCCCGTCCGCCTGCTCGCGACGATCCAGTACGACACCCGCTCCAAACTCCCGCGGATCCGGGTGCCGGTCCTGATCCTGCACAGCCGCGAGGACACCCTCATTCGTTTCCCTCACGCCGAGGCCAACCTCGCCGCCGCCAACGAACCCCGGTTTCTCCGGGAGATTCGCGGGGATCACAACGACCAGCCCGACGCCAGTCCCGAGGCCTACGCCGGGGCCATCCGGGAGTTCCTGGCCGCCACGGACAAACGGTAGGCCGCCCGCTATTCCCCGCCGGACCCGCCCTTGGTGGCCGCGTGCAGACTGGCCATCGAGGCGAACAGCCGCTGGCGCCAGTACGGGATCGGCGCCATGAGCAGCGTCCCGGTGCCTTCGTAGATCCGCACGAACCCTTCCCCCGAGGTCACCGAACTCAGCAGCGAACGGGTGGCGCGCTGCGCCGAATACCGGATGTCGCCCGTGCGCGCGAGAACGTAGCGACCATCCACGACCATCCGGTCGTTCACCAACTGGATCACCTCGACCGGCCCCTGGGCCTGCAACACCACCGTCCCCTGCCCGCCCAGCTTGGTCTGGAAATCGAGAAACCCCTCGCCGCTCTTCAACGCGGTCAGCGTGCTCTCCCGATGAATGTCGACCGTCACCCCCATCTCCGACGCCCAATACGCCCCGTTCTCGCAGATCCAGGTGTGCCCGCCCGTGTCGAAGACGTAGAACGCGCCGAAGGACGGCTCCAGGAACAGCTCGCCCGTTCCCGTGTAGGTCGGACGGAAGATCTTCTCGCCCGTCGCCAGCGACTTGAGGAACCCGCCGATGCTCGGCGCCTTGGTCTCCATCTCGAGCGCGCCGCGCATGTAATACAACGCGCCGGCTTCCGTCCGGATGGTCTCGTTCTGCAGCGTCACCCTCACCAGGCGCACGCCTTCCTGCTCGATCACTTCGAATTGGGCCATACCGGTCGCAGCGTGCCGGAAATCCCGTCTCGCGCAATGCCCGCGGCGGGCCCAGTCTACCCCGACACCCCACGCCCACGCCGATGCCCGACCCCGACATCGCCCAGATCGAGTTTCAGTTCGGCCAAACCATCGCCTCCCCGGCCGAGTCCGGCTATGAACGCTGGCAGAACGACCGCCGGACCGCCCTGAATGAACTCGCCCGGACGATGGGGCTCCCGCTCGGGCACGAGGCCGAGGTCGTCCTCCGCGGCGGCGCGATTCTCACCGGCAAACTGGCCCTCGCCGAGGACCAGCTCTGGGTCGAGGCGCAGCGGAACTTCCGCCTCCTGCTCCGCGTCGAACGCTGCACCTTCGCCGCCGCCGAGATTCTGAGCTGCGTCCGGCTCGACTGACCGCCCCCCCGGGGCGGCCCACGGCGGCTCGGGGGGGGAGGCCCCGCCTGGCGCCTGGCCTAGATGCGCTCGAAGTAGCGCCCCTTCTCCCAGTCCGTCACGGCGTCACTGAACGCCTGCTGCTCGAGACGCGCGTGGTGCACGTAGAAATCCACGACCTCGTTGCCGAACGCCCCCCGCGCCAGCCCGGAACGATCCAGGAGCTCGGTGGCCTCCCGCAGGCTGCTCGGCAGTCGCGCGAGCTTGGGGTCCACGTACGCATTCCCCGAGTACTCCGGCCCGCAGTCCAGGCCTTCCTCCATCCCGGCCAGTCCGGCCGCCAGCATCGCCGCGAACGCCAGGTAGGGATTGGCGTCCGCCCCCGGCATCCGGTTCTCGATCCGGAACGACTTCCCGTGGCCGACGATGCGGAAGCCCGTCGTCCGGTTGTCCGTCGCCCAGGCCATGCGGGTCGGCGCCCAGCTGCCCGGCTGGTAACGCTTGTAGCTGTTGATCGTCGGGCCGAAGAACAGGCAGAGCTCCGGCGAGTACTTCATCAGACCGCCGAGGAACGACTGGAAGCACTTCGACGGTTGTCCCGGCCCCGCGCCCTTCGCGCGCCGGCCCGAGGGCTCGTCCCAGAACAGATTCCGTCCGCCTTTCCAGAGGCTCATGTGGATGTGGCAGGAATTGCCGGCCTCGGACGGCGCGTACTTGGCCATGAACGTCACCGCCTTGCCATGCTGCACCGCGATCTCCTTCACCGCCTGCTTGAACACCACGTGGCGGTCCGCCATCTCCAGCGGTTCCGTGTAGCGAAAATTGATCTCGTGCTGGCCCCGGCTCCACTCGCCCTTGCTGCTCTCCACTGGCACCTCCGCCGCCGTCAGCCCGTTCCGGATCGCCCGCATCAGCGCCTCCTCGCGCGTCGGCTGCATCAGGTGGTAGTCGATCCGGTAGTCACTCGCCGGATGCAGCTCCCGGAAACCCCCGGCGAACGCCGATTCGTAGGTCTGGTTGAACAGATAAAACTCGAGCTCGCTCGCGCAGGCGCACGTCAGGCCCAGCTTCCCCAGCCGATCCAACTGCCGACGCAGCACTGACCGCGGCGCCTCCGCCACGTACGAACCGTCGTGCCGGAGGTAATCGCAAATCACCAGCGCGCTCGCCTGCTGCCATGGCAGCACCCGCAGCGTCCCCAGGTCCGGACGCATCTCGAAATCGCCGAATCCCGCGTCCCAGTTGGCCACCTGGAACCCGTCCAACGGGTCCATCTCCATGTTCACCGTCAACAGGTAGTTGCAGCCATGGGTCCCTCCCGTCGCCACCTGCTCCAGAAAGAAATCCGCCCGGTACCGCTTCCCCACCAGCCGCCCGAACGGATCCGGAAACCCCACGAGCACGGTGTCGATCTGACCGGAACGTACCAGCGGGACGAGTTCTTTCAGCGTCACGACGCCAGCCTAGCGGCCCCCGCCTCCGCCCCACAAACTTTTGTCGTGCCGCAAACCCACGAACACGACGCCCGGCCTCGCCCGGCCTTCCCCCCCGCGCGGCCCGGGACTACGCTCCCGCCATGGCGTCGGCGTCCGGTCCAGCTCCCTTACCCTCCCCACCCCGCGTCCCGGGCGTCACGGCCAACGGCACCCCCGTTCCCGTCGCGCTGCCGTGCTCCCTCCACGAGTTCCTCGTCCAACAGGGACTCCTGCCGCGCAGCGTCGTGGTCGAACTCAACGGCGAAGCCATCGCCCCCTCCGAGTTCGCGGGCCGTCCCCTCGCCGATGGCGACCGACTCGAAATCGTCCGCATCGTCGCCGGCGGTTGATCGCCCCCCCGCCCCCCGGACCATCGAGTAGTCCGCTGCGGAATCGCGTTCGGGGCCGGCGATTGCCGAGTCGCCGGTTTCCCCTCTGGTTTCGCCTGCTTCGATCCCCCCGCGACCCGGCCCGCCGTCGCGCGGACGCCATGGCGGGGAGCCGGTCGCGGGCCCCCACCAACTTTGTCATTCGCCCTGGCCACCCCACCCAGCCGACCGGAAATCCCGCTCGACGCGACCCCGCGCCTGCGCTATCGCAGTCTCACTCCCATGAAAGCGTTCATCCATGTCCGGGGCGCGTCCGCCCTTCTCCGTCGTTCCGCCCCGTCCCGGGGAGCGTCGGGGCGCGGTTTTACGCTCATCGAACTGCTGGTCGTCATCGCCATCATCGCCATCCTGGCCAGCATGCTCCTGCCGTCGCTCGCCCGGGCGAAGTACAAGGGCAGCCGGACGGCCTGCGTGAACAACATCCGCCAGCAGTATCTCTCCCAGATTCTCTACGCCGACGACAACCAGCAGAAGTTCCAGCAGCACGATGACGGCAGCCCCGACTACCACCGCCTCGGCGGGCGCAAGGACAGCATCGTGGACGTCATGCGCGGCGCGTACGTGCCGAATCGCTGGATCCTGATCTGCCCGATCACCGCCAAATCGTTCGGGCGCCTCTGGCTGAATTACGCGAGCCCGGCCAATTTCGCGGACAAGGCGACCCGGGACTACGGCGGGTGGGACACCACCGCCGCGAACGTGTACACGCCGTACATGTGGCTCGCGAACTTTCCCGGCATGAAGTACCTCTCGCGCAGCGGCAGCACCGATCCCAAGGCTGACGATCTGGAGCCGGAATGGCCGAAGAACTCGAACGAATGCGATTCGGCCCGCGCGTTCATCACCCATCGCATCAGCGACACGCCCGGTACGAAGCTTTGGGACGTCGGTCACCTCGGGCGGTTCGATGCCGGGACCGTCAGCAAGCACTTCCTGGAATTCTCGCTGACCCCGGATCAGGTGGTGGGCCAGGCCGACGGCAGCACCGTCATTCGACCCAAAAGCCAGGTCAAAAAGCGCGTGCTCGGCGGCCCCGGCAACACCACGGCCTATTACTACTGACCCGACGGATCCGAACGGTCCCTCCACCCCGCACGGGCGCCGCGCTTCAGGCAAGGATTCCCCTCGCCACCTTCCCCGCGACGTCGGTCAGCCGGAAATCACGCCCCGCCAGCCGGTAGGTCAATCGTTCGTGGTCGATCCCGAGCAGGTGCAGCATCGTGGCGTGCAGGTCATGCACATGCATCGGTTGGTCGACCGCCCGGAAGCCGAACTCGTCGGTCGCGCCGTGGACGTGGCCCCCCTTCACCCCGCCGCCGGCCAGCCAGACCGTGAAACCCCAGTGATTGTGGTCGCGGCCCTTGCCGTTGCCCGGCGTTCCCGGCGCGGGAAGTTCCACCGCGGGCGTCCGCCCGAACTCGCCCCCGCAAATCACCAGCGTTTCGTCGAGCAGACCCCGCTGTTTCAGATCCGTCAGCAACGCCGCGATTCCCTGGTCCACCTCGCCCGCCAGACGCCGATGCGCGTCGGCGATCATGTCGTGACTGTCCCAGGGCTGGACGTCGCCGTGATAGCACTGCACCACCCGGACGCCCCGCTCGATCAACCGTCGCGCAATCAGCAGTTGCCGGCACTGCACGGTGTCCCCGTACATCCGCCGGATGTGCTCCGGCTCCCGCGAGATGTCGAAGGCATCCGTGGCCTCCATCTGCATCCGGTAGGCCAGTTCGAAGGACTGGATGCGGGCCTCGAGCTGCGGATCGTCCACGCGCGCCCGCTGATGTTCCGCGTTCCATTCGCCGAGCAGATCCAACTGACGCCGTTGCGCCTCCCGCGACAGCCGGGCGTTGACGATGTTCTCGATCAGTTCCTCCGGCTTGCTCCGCTTCGTGTTGATATGGGTGCCCTGGTAGATCCCGGGCAGGAACGCCGACCTCCAGTTCGACACGTCGGAGACGGGCAGCCCCGGGCACATCGCGATGTAACCCGGCAGGTTTTGGTTCTCCGAGCCCAGCCCGTACGTCATCCACGCCCCATAGCTCGGCCTCGACAACCGCTCGTCACCGCAGTTCATCAGTCGCATCGACTGCTCGTGGTTCGGCGTGTTCGCGTACATCGACCGGATGACGCAGAGGTCGTCGGCGTGCCGCGCCGTGCGCTCGAAGATCTCGCTGATCTCGATCCCGCTCCGGCCATGCGCGCGGAAGGCAAACGGCGACGGCAATGCCGCGCCCAGCGGACGTTCCGTCGTCAGGTTGCCCGACGGCAGCGCCTTGCCCGCCCACCGCGTCAGGGCCGGCTTCGGATCAAAGGTGTCCACCTGCGACGGCCCGCCGTTCAGGTAGATGTGAATTACGTGCCGCGCCCGGGCGGGGAACTGGGGCGGACGCGGCGCCAGCGGGTTCAGGGGCGCCGCGGCCCGGGCCGCCGGCTCGAGGCACCCGCCGTCCTTCAACACCCCCGCCAATCCCAGCAGTCCCAGCCCCGTGCCCGCCTGGCCCAGCCATTGGCGGCGGCTGACCCCATCCCGCGGATTTGGTTCCTTCGCCTTCATCTCGCGTCGTCAGTCCAAAAACAGCGCCTCGTTCCCGACCAGAAGCACCTGTGCCAATTGCTCGAGGGGACTTGGACCGCCGGGCGCCGCCGTCCGGGCCTCCGCGAGAAACCGTCGTGCCCGTGACACCTCCGGAGGAGCCGGGTGCCGCCCCAGTGCCACCCGGAACAGTCGCCCGATGGCGCCCTCCGGTTCGTCGTCCCCGACCGTCCCGACCCGGGCCGCCAGGGACCGTGCTTGCTCGAGCACGAACGGCGAGTTCAGGGCGAACAGGGCCTGCTGCGCCACCGTCGTGCGGGGACGCCGTTCCACGCACTGATCCGGGCTCGCGAAGTCGAAGCTGCGATACAACCCCGGCAGGTTCTGCCGGTCGATCAGTCCGTACACCGTCCGTCGCCCGTTCCCGGCGTCCCCCGCCAGATCCACCGGACGTCCGCCCATTGTCAGGTCGAGCCGTCCGGACACCGACAACATGGCGTCCCGCATGGCTTCGAGATCCAGGCGGCGGCGCGGATAGTGCCAAAGCCAGCGGGCGTCCGGGTCCGCCTCGACCGCCGACGCGAAGGTCGCGGAGGCCCGGTCGGCGCCGGACTGCTGGAAGGCGGCGCTGAGGACGATCTGGCGATGCAGGTGTTTCCAGCTCCATCCCGCCCGCCGAAACTCGTCCGCCAGCCAGTCCAGCAACTGGGGGTGCGTGGGCGGTTCGGTGCGCGACCCGAAGTCCGTGGTCGTGGCCACCAGCGGCTCGCCGAAATGCTGCATCCACACCCGGTTGACCATCACCCGGGCCGTCAGGGGATTGCCGGGGGAGACGATCTCGCGCGCCAGCTCGAGACGCCCGCTCGACGATGACGCGAACGGCTTCGCCTGGCCCCCGTTCAGGACGCGCAGAAATCCCCGGGGCACCTCCTCCCCCAGGCGTGAGGGACTGCCCCGCACGAAAATCCGGGGGGCCTTCGGTGCCGGAAGATCCACGACAACCATGGCCCGCGCGGGAGGCGGATTCGTCGCGTGCGCCGCCATCTTGTCCAGATTCAGGACCAGTCCGCCGTACTTGTCCTTCTCGGCGCGCGACATGTGGTCCGGTGTGTCCCGCCGCGGAAACCACATGGGCCCGCCGTTCCCCGTCACCAACTCGACCAGTTCCCGCGCGTCCCGGGATTCGGTCGCGGCCCCCGCCGTGCGCCCGGCACCGTCCCGCCGGGCCCGGGCCAGGGCATACTGGTTCGTCACGACCCGCGCATAGATCCGCGGCACGTCCTCCCTCCGCTCGAGCGGCCCCTCCGCAAGCCCCGCGAGAATCAGCCCGTTCAGCGGCTCCGTCGACGACGCGGAGCGCTCCCGCAGGTCGGCGACGACGGCGCGTGCCCCGGTCGAAAAGCCGTCGTCCCCCAGGGCCATCAGCTCCGCCCATGGCCCGAAGACCCGGTCCCCCGCCTTCACCCGTTCCGCCAGGAAGCGCCGCATGTTCAACACCAGGGCCGGGCGAAAATCCTCGGGCGTCAGCGACAATCCGAACTGCGAGGTCTCGGTCAGGTCCGGTTGGGTCGTCGCCGCCCGAACAAGGTAGTCGCCGAACCGCCCCCTCAGGACCTCGCCCAGGCGCGCGAATTCGCGGTCGATATGATCCTCGAGTTCCCGGCGGGCCGCGGCCAGGCGCGCTTCGAACTCCGCTCCGTCCGGCACGTCCACCGGATCCTCGATGAGCGGCAGGACGTAGGGGCGTTCCGTTGATGCGAACACGCCGTAGAGGCCGTAATAATCGGCCATCGTCAGCGCGTCGGTCTTGTGATCGTGGCAGCGCGCGCAGCCGACGGTCAGGCCGAGCAGGCCCCGGCTCACGGTGTCGATCTGGTCGTCGATCTGATCGTGCGGATTGTTGTCGAACAACCGCCCGAGGGTCAGGAAACCCAGCCCGGCCAGGCGCCAGCGCGGGACCGCGGGTTCCACCAGGTCGGCCGCCAGTTGATCCTCCACGAACCGGTCGAACGGCAGGTCGTCGTTGAACGCCCGGATCACGTAGTCCCGGTAGGTGTACGCCCAGGGCCGCAAGGCGTCGCGTCCGTACAACAGCACGAGATCCTTGGTGTCCGCGTACCGCGCCACGTCCAACCAGTGCCGCCCCCAGCGCTCCCCGTACCGCGGCGAGGCGAGCAGACGCTCCACCACGGCGCGATACGCGGTCGGCGAGGCGTCCCGTTCGAACGCCGACACCTCCTCGAACGTGGGCGGCAGCCCGATCAGGTCGAAGTACACCCGCCTCAGGCGGGTGCGCGCGTCCGCCAGCGGCGAATACCCAAGCCCCTCCGCCTCCAGCCTGGCCAGCAGGAACGCGTCGACCGGCGTCCACACCCGGTCCGTGGCCTTCACCGCGGGCGGGTTGGGCCGGCGAATCGGCTGATACGCCCAGTGCGATTTCGCCTCCTCGAAGGCGCGCGCCACCGATCCCGGTCCCGCCGCGGGCACGGCCGGGTGGACGACCAGGACGAGCAGGCCCAGCCCAATGCGGAGGAAGATCGGCGGCTTCACGGACAACTCCCCTTCGTAGGCTGCCCTCGTTGCCGCCGTCAAACGGGAATTCCCGGGAGTTCAGGTGTCCTGGCGCAACACGACGAACTTGTAGAAGGCGAGCGCGCCCAGGGCCATCCACCAGAGCTGGAGCAGGAGAGCCAGGGCCCAGCAGGCGAACGCCGCCCGCCGGGCCGCCGGCCACCCCCGATGAATCGCCGCGCCGGCCACCGCCAGCCCGATCCCGAGTCCCAGGGACAACGCGACGAGGAGGGTCACGTCGGGGAGATCAGCTGAACTTGGTCAGGCCCGGCATCGCCACCGCGGGCATGCGCAGCGGGGCGTTCCAGTCGAAGCTGGGATCCCCGGGCGCCGCTTCCTGGTTGGTGACCCACTTGGCGAGGTTCTCCTGCGAGTTGAGAGCCTGCTCCCAGGTGATTTCCTGCCCCGTGTAGGCCGCCATGCGCCCCATGATCGCCACCAGCGTGCTGTGCGCCATCCAGACGCCGTCGTTGATGGGCTGCCCCTTCCGGATCGAGTCGTACATCTCGTTGTGCTCGACCTGGTACATGTTCGCAATTCCCTCCCGGCTGCGCAGGCGCCACGGATGGTCCCCGGTGATCATCAGCGATCCGAAGGCCTTGATCGTCGCCACGCCCTTCGTCCCGATGAAATAATCGGAATTGTCCGACGCCGTGTTGGCCTGCTGCCGGCAATAGTGATAGCCCCGCGCCCCGTTCGCGTATTCGTACACCACGCTGAAATGATCGAAGATGTGGCCGAATTCGGCCCCGGTCCGGACCTGGCGACCGCCGTGCGCGACACACTTTACGGGCGGCTCGTTCTTCATCGCCCATTGCATCTTGTCGAGGCTGTGCACCGCCTGTTCCACGATGTGATCGCCGGAGAGCCAGGTGAAATAGTACCAGTTCCGCATCTGGTAGGTCATGTCGTTCCAGGCCGCCTGCCGCGGTCGCACCCACAACGAACCGGTGTTGTAGGTGTTCTGCAACGCCATCGGCGTGCCGATGTCCCCGTCGTGGATGCGCTTCATGATCTCGCGCTCCGCCGGGTTGTACCGCCAGCAAAACCCCGAGGTCAGGGCCAGGTTCTTCTGCTTCGCCATCGCCGCGGCCTCGAGCACCATCCGAACTCCCGGCCCGTCCGTCGCCATCGGCTTCTCCGTGAAGACATGTTTCCCTGCCTCGATCGCCTTCTTGAGATGGTACGGCCGAAACCCCGGCGGCGTCGCGAGGATCACCACGTCCACGCCGCTCGCCAGCACCTTGTCGATCGCGTCAAAGCCAAGGAACGTCGTGTCCGGCGTCACCATCGTCCGTTCCGGCGCCTCCTTGCGGATCTGTTCCAGACTCCCCTTGAGCCGGTCCTCGAAGATGTCGCCCATCGCGTGCAGGACCACGTTCCGATCCGCGCCCAGCGCCTGGCTCGCCGCACCCGTCCCGCGACCGCCGCATCCCACCAATCCCACCTTCAATGTCTCGCCGCCCGCCGCAAACGCCTTCGGTCGCACCATCACGTACGGAGCCGCCGCCGCTCCGGCGGCCAGCAGGGACGATCGTTGGATAAAGCCGCGACGAGTCGAGGTCGGGCGCTTGGAACTCAGGGGTTTCATCTCCGCGAAAACTCCCGCCACCGCCCCGGACCCGTCAAGCACCGGGACGCCGGAGGATCGCCCCGCCCCACGCTCGTTCCCACGCCCGCCTACCCGAACACGTCCGTCCGCTCCCGTCGCCTCCCGTCGCTCGTCCCCTTCCCGATACACCCAGCCCCGGTACACCTCCAACGACCGGCTCACGCGCTCCTCCCGGCCCCGTTGCAGCGCCGTCACCCGCGTCTGGATCCCCGGCCGCGAACCCCGCTTCCCCGCCACCGCCTCCCCGTAGCCGCTCCACCACCGGTAATCCTTGGGATCCCGGGATTTAAACAAAAAGGCGCGGTTGCGTCGCGCGCATCACGTTCAGGACGACTTGGACAGCAAGCACTCGAGGTAGAAGACCAGGCGCTCCTTCAGATCGCACCGCGGCACGATGGCGTCGATCAATCCGTGCTCGAGCAGGAACTCGGCGGTCTGGAATCCGGCAGGCAGTTCCGCCTGCGTCGTGTCCTTGATCACGCGCGGCCCGGCAAAACCAATCATCGCCGCCGGCTCGGCCAGGATCAGGTCGCCGAGACTCGCGTAGCTGGCCATCACCCCCGCGGTGGTCGGATGCGTCAGGACGCTGATGTAGGGCAACCGGGCCGCGGCGTGATACGCCAGGGCACCGCTGGTCTTGGCCATCTGCATCAGACTGAACATGCCCTCGTACATCCGCGCGCCGCCGCTGGTCGAAATGATCACCACCGGCAGGCCGCGGTCCGTGCCCGCCTCGATCAACCGGGTGAGTTTCTCCCCCACCACCGAGCCCATCGACCCGCCGAGGAACGAAAAATCCATCACGCCCAACGCCACCCGCTGCGTCCCCAACTGCCCCACCCCCGTGATCACCGCGTCGTTCAGGCCCGTGCTCTTTTGGTAGGCCTCGAGCTTGGACGTGTACGACGCCGCTCCCGAGAACTTGAGCACGTCCACGCTCGACAACTCCGCGTCCATCTCCTCGAAGGTGCAGGTCTCGACCAGCGCATGGATGCGCTCGCGGGCGCCAATCGGGAAGTGGTGCTCACACCGGGGACAGACCTTGAGGTTCTCGTCCAATTCCCGGTCGAAGATCATGGCGCTGCACTTGGGACATTTCGTCCACAACCCCTCCGGGATGTCCTTCTTCCGCCCGCGTCCCGAGGACAGCTTCGGCTTCCTCAGGAAGGTGGGGTCCCCGGTGAGCGACGGGGGATGAAACGCGGGATCGAAAACGTCGCGGGACGGACGCTTCTTCGGAAACTTGCCTGCATTCATCGATGGTCTTGCTGCGTTCTGCCTAGCCGCTCCGCCCCCCCCGGCTCCGAAGCACCCTCCGGAGCCCGTTCAAATGCCTCGGGCCACCGTCCACACCACCACGTCTTCCGCACCTGCCGCCCGGAGCGCGCGACTGGCCGCGCTCGTCGTCGCCCCGGTCGTCAGGACGTCGTCCACCAAGACATAACGCCCGCCGTCCAAGCGGACACCTTCGTTGACGAGGAAGGCGCCGGCGACATTCTTGGCCCGCTCCGTCCGGTCCAGCAAGGCTTGGGTTCGCGTCTCCCGAGCGCGGCGCAGGCAATCCGACCGGACCGGGATGCCGGTTTCCCGCGACAACCGTCGTGCCAACCGCTGGGCCTGGTTGAATTCCCGCTCCCGTTCCCGCAGGGGATGAAGCGGCACGGGCACCAATCCGGACCAGGAACCGTCGCGCAGCGCCGGCCCGGCGGCACGGCACAGCAACTCACCGAGGAAAGGCTCGAACCAGCGTGCGTTCCGATACTTGTACCGGTGAATGATCTCGAGCACGAAGGGGGTGGCGGCGACGGCCGCCCGCGCGTGTCGAAAATCGAGGCGCAACCCGGCACAATTGGAGCAGACGAATTCCCCCGAGAAATCCCCGGGATAGGGCAGGCCGCACTTCCCGCACCGACTGTCCCCGATGGGCCGCAGGTGACCCGGCGCGCGCCGACAATCGGCACACACCATTCCTTGATCGACGGTTGCCTCCCCCGTGCCGCACAACCCGCAGACCGGCGGAAAAAGCAGGGACACCACTCCCGCCCATGCCTCCCGGACACCTCCGGAGACAACCGATCCTCCTTCCCGATGGCCCTGAACCGGTACCGGCGCGGCGCGTTCCAATGACATGCGGACTCGGGTCCTGCCAGAAGTCGCGGTTTGCCAAACAGGAGGATTCCGGAACCATAACCCGCTGGAACGGCCACCTTCCGACTTCGAGGCACCGGATCGTCAGGTGATCCATTCCTACCAGCAGGGAACCTACGGCTTCGCGGCGGACACCTTCTTGTCCGCCCGGTACTTCGCCCATCGCGCACGGGCCGCCGACGCGATCCGCGCCCGCGCCTCGGGACTCATGTTGCGGGGCTTCCTGCCACCGGCGGATGACTTCGCCGGGGTGCGCGCGGACCGCACCTGAACCGCCCTGCCGGCGTCCGAGAACAGCCGCGCCAGTTCACTCCGAAGTTGCCCGATTTCCTGGACGATTTCCCCCGCCCTTCGCAGTGTGTCAGCACTAGGAATCATGGTCGTGTTTCCTTTCCTTCCGGTAAGCGCAGGGGAGCACGATTCGACGGATGGGTCAACCCGTCCTTTTTTTCCCAAGCTAGAACCCCGCACCACCTCCGGCGGGGGTTCTCGACCGCTGAATTCCCGCCCGGTCGTCGGGGCCCACGCCCGGACCGGGGACCGATCACGACGGCCTTCAAGTGTGCTCCGAAAAAACCATTGGTTCCGACCTTCGCGCCGTGCTACGCCCGAGGCAGTCCGCGTGTCATGGCCAAGCCGTATCCTGCCTCCGAGTTTCCCGTCGAGTCCCCCGAACCGGGCGCCTTCGGCCCGTATCACCTGGAGGAACTCATCAATCGCGGCGGGTTTTCGGAGATCTGGCTGGCCCGGGATGCCGCCCGACGTTCCGTGGCGGTCCGCCGGTTGATGAACGACTCGCTCTTCAATTTCACCGAGCGCTCCCGATTCTATTCCGGCTGTGAAGTCCTTCAGAAACTCCAGGGCAGCGAACTGATCATCGGCTACCTCGATCACGGGAAGCTGGAGGGCATGCCCTTCCTGGCCATGGAGTACGTCGAGGCCTCCAACCTCAAGCTGGTCCTCGCCCGTTCCGACGAACTGCTCCAGACCTATCTCGGCAACATCCTCATCGACGCGGCCCGCGCCCTCGAATACGTGCATGACAACGGCTACATGCACCTCGATTTCAAACCCGAGAACATCCTCGTCAGCCGGAACGCCAACATCAAACTCATCGATTTCGACCTCGCCCAACCGCGCCCCGAGGAACCCCGGAAGTCCTCCAAGAACCCCGGCACCCCGGCCTACATGGCCCCCGAACAACTCCTCCGCCAACCCTTCGACCCTCGGGCCGACATCTTCGCGTTCGGCGTGACCGCCTACGAGCTCGTCACCCTCGAAAAGCCGTTTCCGGGCGATACCCCGGACGAGATCCTGCGTCGTCAATTGGAACGGTCCGACTTCCAGCACCCGCGGCATCTCAACCCCGCCCTTCCGTCCGCGCTCGAAGCCATCATTCTCCGCTGCCTCGACGTGAATCCTGACAGTCGCTACCCGTTTCTCAGCGTCGTTGTGCGCGACCTCGAGAAGGCGCTCTACGTCTGATCCCCCGTCAGCGCCGCATCCCAGTCCTTCCAGACCGCCTCGAACCCCATGCCGGCGATCACGCGGGCCACCTCCGCCGCCGGGCGGTCGTCCGCAACGGTGAACTGCCCTTCCGCGCGTGTCGCCCGGCCCGGCAGTCCGGGTATCGCTTCCGCCGATCCGCTCGCCGGGGCCGTCAGCCGTCCACCCTTGGTGTAGTGGACCTTCTCGTCCCCGGCTCCGGTATAGCCCCCGGGTTCCGTGTGGCTCCCGGCGCTGATCATCGTGATCCCCAACGGAATCAGGCCGTCCCGCAACGAGGCCGGCTCCCGCGTCGAGAGCACCAGCCCGACGTCCGGCAGGAAGAGCCGAAACGCGCAGACCAACTGGACCAGTTCCCGGTCCCCCAGCCTCGTCAACGGCTGGAACTCCCCCGCGCAGGGACGCAGGCGGGGCAGGGAAAGGGTGACCTGCGCCTTCCAACAGTGTCGCAGCAGCCACGCGGCGTGCGCGGCCACGCTCAACGCCTCCCAACGCCAGTCCGCCAACCCGAACAGCGCGCCAATCCCGAGCCGCCGGAATCCGGCGGCGTACCCGCGCTCGGGTGTTGCCAGGCGCCAATCGAAGTCCTTCTTCGGCCCCAGCGTGTGGACCTGCCCGTAAACCTCCCGGTCGTAGGTCTCCTGGTACGCCACCAACCCCTCGGCCCCCGCCTCGACGATGGGACGGTACTCCTCCGTCTCCATCGGCCCCACCTCGATCGAGACCCCGGGCACCTCCGCACCCACCACCCGCACGCACTCCCGGAGGTACCCTTCCGACACGAAGCGCGGGTGCTCTCCCGCCACCAACAGCAGGTTGCGGAAGCCCTGCGCCTTGAGCATCCGTGTCTCGCGCAGCACTTCGTCGGGACTCAACGTCACCCGGAGGATCGGATTGTCCCGCGAGAATCCGCAGTACGCGCAGTTGTTGATGCACTCGTTCGACAAGTACACGGGCGCGAACATGCGGATGACCCGCCCGAAGCGCTGCCGCGTCAGCATCACCGAACGCCGGGCCAGCTCCTCCAACCGTTCCCCCGCCGCCGGGCTCAGCAACGCCGCGAAATCCGACAGCGTCACCCCGCCCCGCCCCGCCCGCGCCAACGCCAACGCCACCCGCGCCGGCTCGGCCGAGGTCGCCGTCGACCGCAGTCCGCCCATCGGCAGCTCCCGAAAGGCCGCGCCAAATCCGGTTTGCGACATGCTCGGTGCTCCAGTCAGTAGCCCATCCGACCGAGTACCTGGCCCAGTTGTTCCTGGAAATCGATCACGTCCCCCTGCGACGGCCGATACCCCTGCGTCTTCGGCATCAGCATCGGACGCCCCATCTGGTCGATCCCCCATTCCGCCACCTGCCCGTCGCTGAAGGTCACCTTCCCGCTTACCACCAGGCCCGGACGGGTGATCTCGTCGACTGTCACCCGCACGCCGCCCCCCGGAACCTCCGCCTCCCCGAGTGGCACGGTCTTCAACGGTCCCGTCCCGGCCAATCCGGGTCCCGCAGTCCCCGGACGCGCCGCCGCGGCGGAGCCCGTGGCCAACCCCACGCCCGGTCCCGCGGGTCCCGCGGCGGAGGCGGCAGGTCCGCCGAGCACCGGAGTCGGCACCGCCGTCGGATGGGTGTCCTTCGGACGCAATTTGAGGTCGTCCAACAGGAACCGGGCCTCCATGTAGGTGATCCGCACCCCCAGTTCCTCCGCCAATCGCGTCTGGATCTCCGATACCTTCAATCCCTGGTCGATCCATTCCCGGACCCGGGAGACTTGCGCGTCGTCGAGCTTCATTTCGTTTTCTTCGTCGCCCTGTTTTGGGTCCCCCGCGGACGGTTTTCAACCCGGATGTTTCGCGGTTCCCGGGCGGCAGGCTCCCGACCGGACCGAGGCGAGGCCCGCGTCATCCTACATCGGATTGCATCCGATTCCATTCGCGACTCGCGGGCCCATTGCGCCGCGGCGGCGGTTGCCTCCATCCTCGGCCCGGCATGCTCAAGTCCGGAATCCTCAACCCCCACGTGCTTTCCCTCGTGGCCCGCATCCGCCACACCAACGTCCTCGTCATCGCCGACTGGGCCTTTCCCTCGTGGCCCGGCCTCGAGACGGTCGACGTGTCGCTGGTCGCGGGCGTGCCCACGGTCCTCCAGGTGCTCCATGCCCTGCTGCCGAACTGGAAATGTGGGGAAGCCCACATGGCCGAGGAGTTCCGCCGCCACAACCCACCCGCCGTCCAGGAAGCCTTCCGATCCGCCTTCGGCGACACCCCGGTCCATTTCGAACCCCATCTGGACCTGAAGCAGCGCGTGCCCCGTGCCACCGGCCTGCTCCGCACCGGCGACGCGACGATCTACTCCAACGTGGTGCTCGTCTCCGGATAGCCCCCGGCCGACCCCGACCTCCCTCGGTCCCTCCCTGCCCCGTCCCATGCGCTCCGCGATCACCGTCTGCCTCGTCCCCGAAGCCCACGCCGGCCCCTTCGTCTTCCATGGCGACCTCGAAGCCGCCTGTGCCCGCGCCGCCGAAGCGGGTTTCGACGCCATCGAACTCTTTCCCCCCGACGCCGAATCCGTCGACGCCCATCGATTGCGCGGCCTCCTTTCCCGGCACGGGCTGCAACTGGCCGCCGTCGGCACAGGCGCGGGCTGGGTCCGCCATCAGTGGTCCCTCGCCCATCCCGATCCGGCCATCCGGCATCGGGCCCAGCAGTTCATCGGCGCGATCATCGATCTTGCCGGTGGATTCGGCGCCCCCGCCATCATCGGCTCCATGCAGGGAAAAGCCGAAGGAGCCGTGAGCCGCGACCAGGCCCTGGAATGGCTCGCCTTCGCCCTGGAACAACTCGGCCCCCGGGCGGCGGTCCATGGGGTTCCGCTGCTCCTCGAACCCCTCAACCGGTACGAGACAAACCTGCTCAACACCCTCGCCCAGACCGTGGAGTTCTTCGGCGCCCGCCGCACCCGAAACCTCCGGATCCTCGCCGACCTGTTCCACATGAACATCGAGGAAACCGAGCTCGCCGGTGCCCTGCGGCAGGCCGGACCGCTCCTCGGACACGTGCACTTCGCCGACAGCAACCGCCGCGCCATCGGACTCGGGCACACGGATGTCGCGCCCGCCCTCCAGGTCCTCCGGGAATTCAACTACGCCGGCTACCTGTCCGCGGAAATCCTGCCGCGTCCCTCCGCCGAGGAAGCCGCGCGCCAGACCATCGCGAGCTTCCGCAGGCTCGCCTCACCCGCGCGGTGAGTCCCCCGGCAGCGGGCGGGGATTCCCCGCGGCCCGGGGGCCCGCGCGGCCTCGTCGCGAAGCCGTCTCAGCCCACGAAAAACGGGTTCGCCGCGTGCTGTTCCCCGACCGTCGTCAAGGGGCCGTGTCCCGGACAAATCAGGGTCGGTCCCGGCAGCGACAGGATGTGCTCCCGCACCTTGCCCTTCGCCAGGGCCCCACGCCCCGGCGCCCCGCCGATGGAACCGGCGAAGATCGCGTCCCCCACCACCGCGACGCCCGGCGCCCCGCCGGGAAACCCGGTGATCACGTAGGTCACGCCGTCCTCGGCATGCCCCGGCGTCTCGCGATGCGCCACGCGCAGACTGCCCACCGGGACCACCTCGCCCGCGCGGGGGCGATGCTCGACCGGCGCGGACCGGGCGTTCGTGTGCAGCCGGGCCTGCGGATACCGCGCCCGGATCGGTTCGAGCGCGGCGACGTGATCGCCGTGGCTGTGGGTGATGAAAACGTGTTTCAGAACCAGGCGCTGCTCGTCGATCAGCGCCGCGATGGGTGCCGCCTCGAATCCCGTGTCGAACAACGCCGCCTCCCGGGTCGACTCGTCCCAGATCAGGTAGGCGTTCACCGTCATGCCGTCGCCCGCCGTCGTGATCATCCGCAACTGGCGCCAGACCCCGACCTCGACGGGTGCCGGCACCCAGCCTGCCGCGAACCGCCGCAGCTTGCCCCCGTCCAGGTCCAGACGGCGCGCCAACGCGTCGAAATCCAACCCTTCCGGCACCGTGCCGCTCGACTCGAATTCGGCCAGCGCCTCCGCGGCGATGCGTCCCGCGGCCGCCGAGTCCGGCGCCGGGATTTCGGCCATCATCCGCGCCTTGCGCACGACATCCCCTGCATGGTCTTCCAGTGTCATGCGACCAGCCTATGCAACGGTCCCCCCGCGGGTCCAGTCGGCCTTGGGATTTTGAGCTTTGAGCTTGGAACTTCGCCCCCGCCTTCCACCCTCCGCGCATGGCTTCCACCGCCTCCCGCCGGCACTTCCTCGCCGCGACCGCGACGGTTCCCGGCCTGCTCTCCGCGCCCGCCAGCCACGCCGCCGAAGCCCGGCCCAACTTGGGATTTTGAGCTTTGAGCTTGGAACTTCGCCCCCGCCTTCCACCCTCCACGCATGACCTCCACCGCCTCCCGCCGGCACTTCCTCGCCGCGACCGCGACCACCGCCGCCGCCGCCGCCGTCACGGTCCCCGGCCTGCTCTCCGCGCCCGCCAGCCATGCCGCCGACGCCCGGCCCAAGCTTCCCCCGGTCAAGTTCGCCGTCGCGTCCTACTCCTACTGGCATTTCAAGACCGAGAAGGTCTCCATCGAGACCGTCATCGACAAGACCGCCGCGCTCGGCGTCGAAGGCGTGGACATCCTGCACCGCCAGATGGATCTCCCGGAAAAGGAACCGCTGACCGCCACCCACCGATCCTACCTGCAACGCCTCAAGCGCCACGCCTTCCGGCACGGCATCGACCTCGTCGCCCTGTCCATCCACCAGGACTTCGTCGACCCCGACCCCGACTACCTGCGCACCCAGGTCGAGCACACGCACAAGTGCATCGAGATCGCGTACGAGCTCGGCATTCCCTGTCTCCGACTCAATTCCGGCCGCTGGAATACGATCAAGGACTTCAACGACCTCATGAAGGCGCGCGGCGTCGAGCCCGTCCTGCCGGGCGTCTCCGAGGACCAGGGATTCCAGTGGTGCCAGGACTGCATCGAGCGCTGCCTCCCGAAGGCGGAGCAGTGCGGCGTGACCCTGGCCCTCGAGAACCACTGGGGACTCACCCGCACTCCGGAAGGGCTCCTGCGCATCCTTAAGGCCATTCCCTCCCCCTGGCTCGGCGCGCTGATGGACACCGGCAATTTCCTCGAAGACCCCTATCCCAAGCTCGCGGCCATCGCCCCCAGGACCGTCTACGTCCAGGCCAAGACCTATTACGGCGGCGGTGAATGGTACACCCTCGACCTCGATTATCCGCGCATCGCGCGCATCCTCCGCGGCGCCGGCTACACCGGTTATGTCGCGCTGGAAATGGAAGGGCGGCAGGCCCCGGACATCGCCGTGCCGAAGAGCCTCGGGGTCCTTCGCAAGGCCTTTGCCCGCGCCGGTTAACGCCGGATTCCGGCACGCGTTTCCCGGGGTCTTCGCGGCGCACGGCCCCGCGCCGCCACGTGCGGGCGCGCCGGTTCCCGGGCAATTGTCAATGGCCCCGGGATGATCCTTCGACAACCGGAATAAAGGTTTGACCGGTTATGGCGCAGCATGCGGCAATGACACTTCACTGTAGTCGTCTCGCCGCACACATGCCCAGAGGTCGCAAGAATACCGGCACCCCGGTTATCCGGTCATCCGCCGCCGCCGCGCGGTATGACGCCCATCACAATGTCCTCGGACGCGCCTATGGCGCCCTCGCCGACCTCCGCCGCGAACTCTCGGATTCGAAGTCCGCCGTGGCCGAACGCAGCGAGCTCCTCGCCCAGTTCGGCAGCTGCGCCGACCCCCAGCGGGCGTGGCTCCTGCTCGAGGATTACTTCGAGAAACTTGCCCTCTCCCGCCGCGATTTTCCCGGCGACGACTGGTGGACCCGGCTCATGCACGCCCAGGGCAAGGCGCGCCTCGAGGAAACCGCCCACCTCTTCCTCCGCGCCAATCGAGCCCTCCCCAACGAACTCGTCGGCCACGCCAACTTCGAGCGCTTCGCCCAGCAACAACAGGCCGAACGCGACCAGCAACTCGTCGGCGAACTCGAGCGCTGGCTCTTCCCGCCCGCCCCGGATCACCTCGATTCCCCCCGCGCCGGCGTCCGCGTCCTCTGCGACCCGCGTCGCTCCGATTCGGGCGAGGGCACCAGCCGCCTCGCCATCACCTTCAATATCGTCCGCTCCCGCACCGGCGAGAAGGACCGCACGCTGCTCGAGGTCATCGAACTGACCCTTCGCGCCACCCAGGAACAGGAACTTTTTCCGCCCGAGGACTGGGAACTCATCCGCTGGCTCGCCGAGCAGTACCGTCCGTTGGATCCGATGCCCGATCTCCTGCTCATCGAGGGTCTCGAGCTCCTCCGCTGGCTCGTTCGCTGGGGCCGGCTGGGTCGCATGCTCGCCCTCGGCACCCCCGAGAATCCCCCGCTCCGTTTCCGCGGACAGCTCGCGCGGTTCACCTACCGGCTCGACAACGGGGACCGGGAACTCAGCCTCGCCCACGCCCTCGAGACTCCCGCCGGTTCGTTCGGCCTCGCGGACGTCCACTTCTTCGGCGGCGAGTTTCCCCTGGCCCTCGCGGGGGACGAATTCTACCTGCTCGAAAACGCGCCCAGCTCGCGCCTGCTCGGCGGGTTGCTCGAGAAGCCGGTCCTGCCGATCCGCAAGCTCAGCCACCGCCTCCTCACCCAGCTCCGCCGCGCCCACGCCCACCAGGACAGCCGCTGGGACAGCCTCTGCGTCTCCCACAAGGCCCGCCCCCAGTTCATCTTCGAACTCAGCGAGGAGGTCGTCCGGCTCCGCCTCATGGCCATCAGCGAACGCGACGAATCCCCGTGGCAATGGAACGGCCACGAATGGGTCTTCGCCGGGCAGGGCACGCGTCGCACCGAAAAGCCCGACCTCCTCGACGACACCCGCCTCGACGGCGCCATCGCCTGGCTCCGGCGCCTCGACTGGTTCACCCCCGAACCCGGCCTCTGGGTCGGTGACGCCAACGAGAACTTCCTCAGCACGCTTTCCCTCGTCTGGGGCAGCAAACCCGACGGCGCCGAGTTCCTCGGCAATCCCGCCTTCCAGCGCCTGTTCCTCTCCCCGCGCAAGCTCAAGCCGAAGCTCCTCGTCAAGGGCAGCGGCATCGATTGGCTCTCCGTGTCGGCCGAGTGGGAGCAGGAGGGCATGAAACTCACCCCCGCCGACCTCCAGCGCCTGGCCACCGCCACCAACCGCTACGTCAAACTCCCCGACGCCGGCTGGGTCGAGCTCGACACCGAGGCCGTCACCCAGGCCCACGAAACCATGGCCGAACTCGGCGTCGACGGCCTCGTGCCCATCGCCCAGAAGGTCGACATGGTCCAGGCCAAGGCCCTCGACGAGGGGGCCCTGCAGAAGTTCGGCGATTCGCCCGAGGCCCGCGCCCTGCGCCAGCGCCTCGCCAATTTCAGGGGCATCCCGGACACCGATCTCCCGGCGAACCTCAACGCCGAGCTGCGCCCCTACCAGAAGGAGGGCTTCGACTTCCTCTGCCACCTTTCCGACGTCAAACTCGGCGGCATCCTGGCCGACGACATGGGGCTCGGCAAAACGCTGCAAACCCTGTCCTGGCTCCTCTGGCTCAAACACCGGGCCGGGCGCAGGACCAAGCCCGTCCTCGTCATCTGCCCCGCGTCCGTCCTCCACAACTGGCGTCGCGAGGCGGAGAAGTTCACGCCCGAGATGCGCGTGCTCGTCCTCGAAAGCGGCTCCGCCCGGCACAACCTCCGCAAGCAGATTCCCAACTTCGACATCGTCGTCACCAACTACGCCCTGCTCCGCCGCGATCTCGAGGAGCTCCAGAAGTTCGATTTCCAGGCCCTCGTCCTCGACGAGGCCCAGTTCATCAAGAACCCGGGCGCCCAGGTCACGCAGTGCGTGAAGCAGCTCGTCTCCCAGCAGCGCCTCGCCCTCACCGGCACCCCGCTCGAAAACCGGCTCCTCGACCTCTGGAGCATCGTGGATTTCATCCAGCCCTCCTACCTCGGCACCCAGGTCGACTTCAACGAGACGTACGAGGCCCCCCGCGAGGACGGCGCCGCCCAGCGCATCAACCGCCGCCGGCTCTCCGCCAAGCTGCGGCCCCTCATGCTCCGGCGCCTCAAACAGCAGGTCGCCAAGGATCTCCCCGACCGCATCGAGGAACGCCGCGACTGCGATCTCGGCGAAGACCAGCGCAAGCTCTACCTCGCCGAACTGCGCCGCTCCCGCGACCAGGTCATGCAGGCCCTCCAGACCAAGGGCCTCGCCCAAAGCCGCATGCACGTCCTCGCGGCCCTCACCCGGCTCCGCCAGATCTGCTGTCACCCGACCCTCGTCGGCAGCGACACCTCCTCCGGCAAGACCGAGACCCTGTTCGAACTGCTCGAACCCCTGATGGAGAAGGGCGAAAAGGTCCTCGTGTTCTCGCAGTTCGTCGAGATGCTCAAGATTCTCGAGAAGGAGTGCGGCACCCGGTCCATCGTCACCCACATCCTCACCGGCAACACCAAGGACCGCCAGGAAGTGGTCCGTTGCTTCCAGGAGGAAACCCGCCCCGCCGTCTTCCTTCTCTCGCTCCGCGCCGCCGGCACCGGGCTCAATCTCACCACCGCCAGCTACGTCATCCTCTATGATCCCTGGTGGAATCCCGCCGTCGAAGCCCAGGCCATCGACCGCTCCCACCGCATCGGCCAGACCCGCACGGTCAACGCCTATCGCCTGATCTCCCCCGGCACCGTCGAGGAGAAAATCTGGGATCTCCAGCAGAAGAAGGCCCAGACCATCAGCGACGTGCTCGGCGAGGAGGGCTTCGCCAAAAACCTCACCAGCACCGACCTCGAGTACCTGTTCTCCGAGGACTGAGGCTCCCCCAAACCCGCGCTTGCCCCGGGACGGAGAAGGGTCCTCCGATGATGGGAGAAACCCCCACGAAGCCCTCCGGTACCCCCATGCCCCTGCGCCGTGTTCCGCCCCGCGGACGCGGCGGCTTCACCCTCATCGAACTCCTGGTCGTCATCGCCATCATCGCGATCCTGGCCAGCATGCTCCTCCCCGCCCTCGCCAAGGCCAAGACCATGGCCCAGGCCCGCATCATCGACTTCCCCGCCTCCTACCACAACGGCGCCTGCGGCTTCTCCTTCGCCGACGGCCATTCCAAGATCCGCAAGTGGAAGGACGGACGCACCATCGCGCCGGTCAAGTACACCGGCACCCTCGGCCTCAACGTCGCCTCGCCCAACAATCGCGACGTCCTCTGGTTCGCCGAACGCTCCACCAGCAGGATCCGCTGAGCCATCCCGCGCCGGGCAGCGCGATCGGCCAAGTCGATTGGGGCCCCCGACCGGCTCCCCGCCATGGCGTCTGCGCGATGGCGGGCGGTGTCGCGGGGTGATGGATCGAAGCGGGCGAAACCAGAGGGGAATCCGGCGACCCGGCAGTCGCCGGCCCCACAACACAGTTCCGCACCGGGCTTGCCCGTTGCCCTGCCCCGCCGAGACGGACGCCGGCTTCCCGCTTGTGGGCGAGGGATCGACTTCGATATCAACGGCGCGGCCGAAATTGCTTCGCTGCAAATCCTGACCACCCCCCCCCGCCTTTCCCGGACCCCATGACTATGCGCCGACGTCTTCCTTCCCGGAATCCCGCCCGTTGGGGCGTCACCGCCTTCGCCGCCAGTGCCTTCGGCCTTCCCGCGTTGGCCCAATCCACCCCCGCCGGGCTGGGTCCGCTCTCGACCCCCACTCTGGGCGGACTCGACGATGTCGCCCTGGCCGGCCCCGTTCTGCCGCCCCAGAATCTGGGCGGCTTCGCGATCAACATCATTCCGGGAGTGACCCTGTCCGGCAACGCCCCCGCCCTCGCGGCGTTCAACCGGGCCGCCGACCAGTGGGAGTCATTCATCGCCGACCCGATCACCGTCACGGTCAACGCGGACCTCCTGAACCTCGGCAGCCCAACCATCATCGGCTCCGCCTCGTCGGTGTTGCTGACCTCCCCCTATGACACCATGCGCGGACAGATGGTGCTGGACGGCGCCGATGAAGCGGACGACGGCATCACCGCGTTCCTGCCCACCGCCGCGCAATTCGGCGCCTTCGCCCCCCAGGGGGCCACGCTAAGTGGCAGCATGCTCGGCACCAAGGCCAACCTCAAGGCCCTCGGCTATCCGGGACTCGACGGAACGTTTGGCCTCTCCGACGGCACGATCTCCTTCAACTCCACCTTCAACTTCGACTTCGACAACAGCAACGGGGTCACGCCCGGCTTCGTGGACTTCGAGACCGTCGCCGCCCACGAGATCGGCCACGTCCTCGGCTTCATCTCCTCGGTGGATACGGCGGACACCGGGGGGACCTTGCTCCGGCTCACCCCGTGGGACCTCTTCCGGTTCCGCGACGACGAGCCCCTGTCCGACCCCGCCACTCCGGCCGAGTTCACCACCAAGGGGCGCGACCTCGTTCCCGGCCAATCCCACGTGTTCGATGATGTCGTTACCGAGGGCCTGCTTTCCACCGGGGTCAACCTCGGCGACGGCAACCAGGCAAGCCATTGGAAGGACGATGGCCTGACCTCCAATTACCTGGGCATCATGGACCCCACGCTCCCCGGCGGCATCGTCGAGCCCATCACCTATCTGGATCTCCGGGTACTTGATCTCATCGGGTACGAGATCACCCCCGCCTCGGAAGTGCCCGAGGCCTCCACCTCGCTGTCCGTGCTCGGCGCCGCCGCCCTCGCCGGAGGTTGGCTGCGACGCCGCGCCACGCCGCGCCACGCCTAGCTCCGGCCCGGGTCGACCGGATCCGACCTCCTTTTCCATCCGCCACGGCGCGTCCTCAAGGACGCGCCGTTTCGTTTGGCGCGTCCCGTCCTCGCTGACCGGTTCGCCGTTCAGCCCACGCTCCGCACCTCGAGCCTCTCCCCGGCTCCCAGCACGACTGGCTCCGCGAAGACCAACACCGCGCGGTCCCCGCGTCGTTCCAGTCGGACCGGAATCTCCACGGCACCGCGGCGCACCACCGCGCGGCCCTCCCCGGCGGGCAGGTTCAGCCCGAGTTCGCGCAGCGACACGCGGCCCCAGCGCACGTCGAGCTCCACCCTCGTTCCCCGTCCGCCCTCGCCGGGTTCCTGGGTGAACGAGCCCCAACCTTCCGCCGCGACGAACGCCGCGCGGAACGAACGCCCCGGAAACCGCGGCGAGAACGACAGCCGGCCCTTGGGCCCGTGGCACTCGAATCCGCACGCCGCCAGATACACCCCATGGCTCGCCATCGCCCGGGAGTAGTGACTGCTGCACTCGACCTCGTTGTAGGGATTCCGTTTCGCGGGCGCGTATCGGTCGTGAATCATCCGCGTGATCGCGAGGCCCTGCTCGACCATGCCCTCCCAGACCATGTGTGCCGCGACCTGGTACTCGAACCCGGTCATGCACTCGTTGAAGTACCCGACGAAGGTCGGATCGCCCTTGCCGGCGGCCTTCTCGCCCCCGCCCCTGGGCCAGGTGCACATCAGCAACCCGCCCTCCCCCGGCATCGCGTACCAGCGCCCGCCCCGCAGCGCCTTGAACCGATCCCGGTACACGCCCACGTCCGGCGTGAAATTGTACCGCCACAGGGATTCCAGGGCCTTCCGCGTCTCCCCCGGGGGCAGCACGCGCGACAACCCCACCTGATGCGCCCAACTCTGCCCGAACACCTGGTCGATATGGCAGCCGTCGTTCGTGTTGATCGACTCCGGATGCGCCGGATCGACCTTCTGCACGTAGTACTCCCCGTTGAAGAGCCGCTCCGTGATCCGGCGCGCCCCCTCGTCCGCCACCCGGTCGCACCGCTCCGCAAACGCGGCGTCCCCCGTCTCCCGCGCCATCGCCGCCCCCGCCCGCAGCGCCGCGCAATACATCGAACTCAACCACGCGATCTCCCCGTACCACGAGGCGTCCAGCGTGTTGTACTGCTCCCCGTCCAGGATCCCGTTCCCGTCCGGATCCCGCCCCAGCAGGTGTTCCACCGATCGCCGCACCCGCGGCCAGATCCGCCCCAGAAACGCGTCGTCCGCCGACATCTGATGCTCCCGATACGCGCGCAGGATCGTGCCCGTCAACCCGTCGATCGCCACCACCCGGTGCGCCTCCGCCCGGTAATCGATGCCGCCGGTCTCCGGACGAAACGCCAGCCCGTAGTCCACCATCTCCCGCACCGACCGCTCCAGCGCCGGAAATACCCGTCCCACCGACTGCGCGTATTGCCACACGTGCTGGCAGGTCCCCGCGCAACAGTACGTCCCCTCCCACCCGTAGAAGCGACCGTTGTCGAACTGCAGGCACGTGGCCGTCGCCAGAATCGACGTGTTCGCAAACGTTCGCTCCAGGAACCAGTGCGGCAGCGTCGAGTCGTCGTACCACGTCCTCCGCCACAACTTCGTCGCGCCCGACAACCGGTCGAACTCCCGCGCGACATATCCCGCGACGTCCGCCGCCGACGCAAACCGCTTCCCGTACGCCCGTTGCAGACCCGCGATGCCCGTCACGTGCGCCAGGGACTCCCGTCGCACCGACGGGAAGTACCAGGCCACCACGAAAGTCACCCTCCGCGCCTCGCCCGGACCCAGCCAGAACCGCCGCCCCAGGGAGCCGGTCTGACGCCCCCCGAACGGCGTACGCGCCTCGGCCTCCGCCGCCGTCGGGGTCGTCGTCCGCCCCGCCACGAAGCGCTGCTCGAGGTCGTGTCCCGCTCCGCCGCCGTCCACGCTCGCATGGTCGCCTCCCTCCCGGCCCAACAACCCCAGGGCCATGCTGCCAAAATCCTCCTCCTGCTCGAGCGGCGTTTGGCCCTCGCGCGGCACGTCCGAGAAAACCACCTCGTCCAGCCCCACGTGACCCCAGGGCCCCGACTCGGCATCCACGAGCTTCAACCGCGCCGTCCGCCCCGCCCACGCCCGCACGTCCCACGTGCGAACCCGCATCCGGTTGTTGTTCTCACCGGTCGTGCTCAGCACGGTCTTCCCGTCCACCTCGAGGTTGAGACACGTCCGATCCTTGTGCGACCCGCCGCCGATGCGGAAGTTGATGTAGTTCCGAACAACCACGAACTCCGGACCGGTCAGCGTCCCCGTCGCCGCGTCCCGTGCCCCGACCTCCTGGGCCGGTGCCGCGGCATGGGAATTCACCACCCGCCCGCCCTGAGCATTCAGGTTCCCCTGATACTCCGGTACGCGGGACAACTCGACGGGCCCTCCGCCGAACGCCGTGCCGGTCGCCTTCCAAGGCTCGTGACCCGCCCGTTCGAAATCGTCGAACACCACGTCCGGACGCGGGTCCTTCGCAGGTTCGACCGGCGCGGCGACGACCCGCTGGTCGAGGACCATCCAGCCCTCCTCGCGCCGGACCCGTTGGGTTCGGCTGCCCCGTCCCGGCCTTCCGCTGGTCAGGCAGGTTCCGTTTTCCTGCCAACCCAGCACGTCCACCTCGACCGCCTGGCCGCCGGTGTTCCGCACCGTGAACTCCATGACGGTTGCCGGCAGACTGGAATCCTCGACGGCCAGGGGAATGAACGGGGACCACGCCTCCAGATCCACCTCCACCGGGAGCGCGCCGTCCCGATACTCCACCCGCCCCACCGGATACTGGCCTTGGAAGCGCACCCGCTCGAAACCGCGCCGGTCCAGGTCCCGAACGACGGCGCGCCCCTCCCAGGCCAACCGGAGCCCGAACCCCTGATCCAGCGGCGACTCGGCCTTCAACGGCTTGGCGTAGTGGGGTCCCCGGTAGTCGCTGAAATCGGGAGGCGGCGCCTGGTTCGAGATATCCCACAACCACAGCCGACCGTCGCCTCCAAGGTAGAGCTGACCACACCCGATCCCCCCGATGGGCATGCCGATGTGCCGCGAATCCGCCTTTTCCACCGTCGTCGGCACGCCCCGTGCCACCAAGGACTTCAACCACGCGTCGGACAATCGCTTGTCGCGGGGCACCAGCGATTCGAAATCCCCGGCCTCCAATGGGCCGGCCACGGCATGCAGCCACGGCGGCGCCAGGGTCGACGCCACCGCCCCCGAGGCCGCCAGAATGCCGCCCGTACGACGCAGAAACGATCGACGATCGGTCAGACCCGCACCCGGCGGGAACGGAATATTCGCATGGGTTTTCATGGGATTGCTTCGGACGGCGTCCTATGCGTAGCTAGCCGCGCATGTCCCGCTTGGAAAGAGTCTTTACGTGTCTGCGGCAGAATAAGTTCTTGCCATCCCGCCCGGGCGCGCTTCCTTTCCTCCGTACGAACCGCGCCGTCACCATGGCTCCACGGAATCCCCCGGCGAACCTTATGTCTTCCGCCTCCCGCTGCACCGTTTCCCACGTCGCTGCCGTCCTGCTCGCCCTCGGCTGGGTGATGTCCCTCGCCCCCCTCGCGCCCGCCCAGGAGGCTCCGGGTGCCCGTCCCTGCCTCAGGTCCGGAATCCCCGCCGATTACGGCACCTTTCTCTCCCTCCGCAGCACCCGTTTTCGGCAAAATCCCGGCCAGGCCCCGGTCGAATCCGCGGCCTCCCACCACCTGGAACTGATCCCGCCGTCCGCCTACGCCGTCACCAACGTCGGCGTCAGCGGTCCCGGCGGCTTCAAGGCCCCTCTCACCCGCCTGCCCGACGGCTCGTCCACTTGGTCCGCCCTCGGCTCCGAGGCCGCCCTCGGCGCCCAAAGTCCCGCCGGAAACTATAACGCCTCCTTCCTCCTCGCCTTCCCCAACGGCGATTCGTTCATCGGCTTCTTCCCGTTCACGCTCGCCTCCAATACCCCGCCCGTCCCCCGGATCTCCAATCTCGAGGCCGCCCAGGAATTCCCCGCCACGGAACGGTTCGCCATCCAGTGGACCCCCTGGCTCGCCGCCGGCACCCAGGACCGCATCGAATTCCAGGTGCGGGACGAGTCCGGAACCCTCCTCTTCTCCGCCGCCTCCGATTGCGCCTCCACCAACGCCCTCGCCACCGGCGCCTCCCAAATCGAGCTTCCGTCCGGCCTGCTGTCCCCCGGCAGCGCCGCCACCGGCTACCTCACCTTCGGCGGCGCCCAACTCGTCGGGGCCGATGACAACTCCCTCATCGCGCAGCGCGGCTTCCATGCCCGCACCACCTCCTTCCCGCTCCGCGCCCGCGCCTCGGGTGGCACCGGCTCCCCGGCCACCCTCTCCCAACCCGGCATCGCCGGCACCAACCTGATCTTCCAACTCGCCGGCACTCCCGGCGCCCGCTACGCCGTCGAGTCCTCCCTGAATCTCCGGGATTGGACCAAGGTTTCCGAGGTCACCATCCCCGGCACCGGCTCCGTCGCCGTCACCGTGGCCCTGCCCTCCGACGGCGTGCCCCGCTTCTATCGCGCCACTCCCATCCCCGGCGGCGGCGGTACCGTGACGCCCGGCCCCGCCACCCTCGCCCTCGCCCTCGCCGGCGAACGCCTCCTCCAACTCACCCTCTCCGGCACCCCTTCCGCCACCTACGCCGTCGAGTCGACCGCCAATTACTCGAACTGGACCTCCGTCACCAACGTGACCCTCCCCGCCTCGGCCAGCCCCACCGCCGTCCTGACCGTCCGGATCCCCGTGGCGCCCGGTACCGACTTCCTCGCCTTCCGAGCCCGCGGTGTCGATGCCCCGGTCACGCCGCCCGTCCTCAAGCCCGGCACCCTCGCCATCACCCGGGCCGACGCCCTGATCACACTTTCCCTCTCCGGCGCGACGCCCCTGGCCACCTACGCCGTCCAGCAGCACACCGCGGACTGGGTCGCCGGCACCTGGCAATCCTCCGAGATCACGATCACCACCGATGCCGCCGGCGCCGGTTCCAAGTCCGTCCCCGCCTCCGCTGCCGGCGGCACCGCGATCTTCTACCGCTCCATCGCGCCCTGATGAAGGCCGGCCCGTGACGATGCGCCGGTGCCCACCGGCCTCGCCCCCCCGATCCGATCCGTGCCGGGCCAAACCCCGAGGTTGACGCTTTGGCTCGGTCGGCTCCCCTGCTACGCTCGGCGCCGATGACCTTGCCGCAGACGTTGACCCTCCGCGCCTCGGGCTCCGAATCCCTGCCGTCCGACCAGGTCCGACAACTGGTCCACCGCGTCTGCGATCCCGCGGATTACCGCGGCCGGCGCGTGCTCGTCATCGTCCCCGACCACACCCGCACCGCGCCCGTCGGACTCCTCTTCCAGGCGCTCCACGAGGCCCTCGGCGGGATCACTTCGGCGCTCGACGTCATGATCGCGCTGGGCACCCACCAACCCCTCTCCGAGGAATCGATCTGTCAGCGCCTCGAAATCACCCCGGCCCAACGCGCCGACACCTACCGCCGCGTCGCGTTCATCAACCACGCCTGGGATGACCCGGACGCCCTGCGCCTCGTCGGCACCATCCCGTCCGACGAAATCTCCCGGCTCACCGGCGGCCTCTTCGCCATGGACGTCCCGGTCCGCGTCAACCGTCGGCTCTATGACTACGACCGCATCGTGATCGTCGGTCCCGTCTTCCCTCACGAGGTCGTCGGTTTCTCCGGGGGCAACAAGTACCTCTTCCCCGGCGTCGCCGGCCCCGAGATCCTCAACTTCTTCCATTGGCTCGGTGCCGTCGTCACCAACCCCATGATCATCGGGAACCAGTGGACCCCCGTCCGCAAGGTCGTCGACCGCGCCGGCGCCATGGTCGACCTCCCCAAGGCCTGCTTCTCCATGGTGGTGCGCCCGGACAAGACGCTCGCCGGGTTGTACTTCGGCACGCCGGAGGCGGCCTGGACCGCCGCCAGCGATCATTCCCGCGAGATCCACATCGCCTACAAGGAACGGCCCTTCCACACCGTCCTGTCCTGTGCCCCCGCGATGTACGACGAGCTGTGGACCGGCGGAAAGTGCATGTACAAGCTGGAACCCGTCATCGCCGACGGCGGGGAACTGATCATCTACGCCCCCCACATCACCGAAATCTCCGCCACCCACGGGGCCATCCTGCGCGAGGTCGGCTACCATTGCCGCGATTATTTCCTCGCGCAGTGGGACCGCTTCAAACACCGGCCCTGGGGAGTGCTCGCCCACAGTTGCCACGTGTACGGCGTCGGGACCTTCCGGAATGGCATCGAAACCCCGCGCGCCCGCGTCACCCTCGCCACCGGCATTCCCGAGGAACTCTGTCGCCGCATCAACCTCGGCTATCGCGATCCCGCGTCCATCCGGACCTCCGATTTCTCGAATCGTGAATCCGAGGGAATCCTCCACGTCCCCAAGGCCGGAGAGATGCTCTTTCACCTGAGCCAGAAGCCCGCCTGGGCCGGCGGAGCCCTCTAGCATGCCGCCTCCCGATTCATCGCGTGCCCCCTCCAGGAGTGCCGGCCCCGGCCCATCCCATGCGCTCCTCGCCCATGCACGAACCGCCCCAACCCCAAAGGTGCCCCGGACGAATCCCGGCCCGTCTTTGAACGAGCCGCGGCCCGCCGAATCTAACCCCGGCATGGATCTGGTCTCCGCCGCGCCCAGCTCGTTTTCGGTCGAACGCGCCCGCAAACCGCTGTCGTTCGCCTTCGCGGCTTTCTACGTCCTGGGTTTGATCTTCACCCTCCCCGGCCAGTTCGAATCCGTCGCCTACGAGATCATGGAGATGATCGGCTACGGCATGCTCATCACCGCCGCCCTCGGACGCATCTGGGCCACCCTCTACATCGGCGGGCGGAAAAACCGGGAACTCTGCTGCGACGGCCCCTATTCCCTCACCCGCAATCCCCTCTACCTCTTCACTTTTCTCGGCGTCGTCGGCATCGGCATCGCCGCCCAGAACCCACTCTTCGCCACCGTCGCCGCCGTCGCCTTCCTCGGCCTTCACCGCTTCGTCATCGCCATCGAGGAACAGCGCCTCGAACAACTCTTCGGCGCCGCATTCCGCTCCTACTGCCTCGCCGTTCCCCGCTTCTTCCCCCGATTCCGCCGGCCCTCCCGCCCGGATCAGATCACCCTCGTGCCACGCTTCTTCGAACGCGGCCTCACCGAGGTCGTCTGGTTCCTCGTCGCCATCGTCGCGGTCGAGGTGCTCGAATCCCTGCACCATTCCCACGCTTGGCGCGTCTACCCTCTGCCTTTTTGACCCTTTGACCCTCCGTCACTTCCGGTCGCCGATCTCCCAGAGCTCGCCCCCGGCGGTCACGTACAAGGTCCGGCCCTTCCGGCCTCCAAAGACACAATTCGTCACCTCGTCGGTTGGAATCCCGATGAACTGCAGCAAGTCGCCGTCCGGCGACAACACATAGATCCCCGCCTTCCAGCGATCCGCCGTCTCGTACGGCGGATGGGCCACATTCAACCCCGCCGCCACATACAGCCGGCCCTCCCGATCCCTCTTCAGCCCGTCCGGCCCCCGCGCGTCACCCCAATCAAACAGAATCTTCCCCGACCCCGGGCGCACCGCCCCGTCCTTCTCCAGCACGAAACGCCACAACCGCCGCGCACCGCCGACCTCGCTGTTGTTGTTGTCCGCCACGTACAGGAAGCGGTCGTGGGCCGACACCAACACCCCGTTCGGTCGCTCCAGTTCCTTCCCGATCACCCGCGTCACCCGGCCCGGACCGTCAATCCGATACACTCCCTCCACCCGGAACCCGTTCGTATCCCGCATCTCCATCCCCTCCCGGCTGCCGTACCGGGGATCCGTGAAGTAAATCCGCCCCCTCGAGTCCATCGTCAGATCGTTCGGCGAATTGAACCGACTGCCCTCGTAACGCTCCGCCAGCACCGTGACCGAGCCATCCGCCTCCGTCCGCGTCACCCGACGGTTCGCCGCCTCGCAGACCACCAACCGCCCCCGCTGGTCCCAGAGCAACCCATTGGCCCCACCGGACGCCTCCCGGTAGACGGACACCGTCCCATCCGCCAAACGCCGCGAAATCCTCCCATTCCCGGTGAACAGCAGATAGCCATCCCGATGATGCCAGGCCGGGCCCTCCCCGGCACCCATCGCACCCAGCAATTTCGGGGGCTGATCCAGGATGGGCCACGGCAGCGGCGCCCCCTCCGCCGCGCGCCACCCCAGCACCACGAACCAAAACACCGCGGACAACGCTGAGCAAAGGACTCGGTGCACCATGACGCCCCAGCGTGGCGGATTTCGAAACAACCGTCACGCCAAATTCAGTTCCCGGCTTTTTAAATTGAATCAGGAATCGGCGCAGGGCACGGTGGCGGGCATGCCGACCGGTCGTTTGCTCGCGCCACCCGACCACGCCGCCGCGGTGTATCACTGCGTCTCCCGCGTCGTGGATCGCCGCTTCATCTTCGGCGCCGCCGAGAAGGAACACTTCGCTCGACTCCTCCGCGAGGCCGAGGAGTTCTGCGAGGTTCGCATCCTGACCTTCTGCCTC
>CAZSOV010000028.1:0-41584 GCA_964608505.1 uncultured Verrucomicrobiota bacterium | reverse complement strand
TATCCGCCCAGCGTGGTCGGCTCGCCCGTGATGGTGGCCCAATCCTGCGTGCCCGTGTGGTTCGCGCGGGCCCGGTCCGCCGCGTGGTAATGCCCGGTGAAGTCGCTCAGGGTGACGAGATTCGATGTCCCAAGGAACGCAGCGAGCACCGTCAGGTCCGCGTCCAGTGGTTGGTACATCGCCGTCAATGCGGCGTAGCGCGCAATGCCGGCGCCAATCGCCACGGTTGGATTTCCATCCTGACCATCGCCGTGGGTTACCACGGCCTCGGCGTCACCAACCAAGTTCACCGTCCTACCTACACCCGGACCCGTTCTCACCATCAGTCCGTTCGTCGAATGCCCGGACGTCTCCTGCAACTGAACTACCAGATCCGCCAGCGGTGCCACCACCACATCCATGGGCGCGGCACTCGCATCCGCCCGCACGCCCAGCAGGCCGGTCACCGTGTTGGTCGGCGCCCGGGTAGCCAACCCTCGGTAAAGGGTGGTCTTGTTGGTATCGGCCACAATCAGGGGCGTTCCGCCCGTGGTCATATAGATGATGTCGGAGGGCTTGCTGGCAGAAAGGAACAACCCATCCGCATCCGAGTTGGCGATGAGTCCGAACAGCCCGGCAAACTGCGACGCGGCCGCATGCGGCACCGCCATCATCCCTCCGGAAACCGTGGTATCGTAGCCCACGGCCACCTGCCAGGAGGCGAGCGCGTTGCTGTTCGTCGAGCGATTCCAGAAAATGCCGCTCCGGGGCACATCCGAGCTCAACGTGAAGTTGAACGGGTACGTCTCCGAGGTGCTGGCCGCGAAGGTGCGAATGGCGTCCACGGTCAACTGCGCCGTGTTGGCGGCGATCTCGAAGAAGCCCACCGGCTCCACCCCCTTGACCACCGCGGAGCGCACGTTGAAGAGCGCCACGACGTTCGTGCTGGGCCGGAGCAGGAAGCGGATTTGGGATGCACCAAGCTTGTTCTTCCACAGGCTGTTCTCGGAAGGAGCATCATTAATGCCCAGCAACACCAGGCCCGAAACCGCGTTGGGCAGTTTCACGATGTTCTCCGACACCGTCAGCCCGCCCACGTCCCCGATCTGCATCGCGACATCGTAGGACTCCTTCAGTTCGAAGGAGTTCCCCGCCACGCGCAAGTCCTCGAATCCCAGCAGGTCCTCCACCTGCCCGCCGAAGAGCAGACCGAACTGATTGTTGGTACCCGCGCTGTCCAGCACGTTGTTTCCCGTGAGGTTGATCGAGGACCCGCTGCCGCGCAGCGCGGCGTCGTTCTCCGTCTCGCCGAACAGGGAGATGTGATTGCGATCCAATTCCAGGCCGTAGTTCCAGAAGCGATTCGTACCAATGGTGGTGTAACCGAAGTCGATCCCGTGACGGCGGGCCCGGCGGATGATGTTGCCGTTCGCCTTGGCTCCCACCGAGGTGTACCAGTCGCGGGTATTCGGCCCCCACCGGTTGGTGCTGAGGCGGTGCTCGAGCGTGCCCGGCAACGGCACGACATGGATGCCAAACATCGAGATGCCGATGCCCGTATTCGTCGAGGTATTGCCGCTCACCGCGGCCACGCCATGCACCTTGATGGCCGCCCCACGGGTATCGTTGATGATGTTGCCCAGGATGGCGGTTCCCCGGGAGGCGAGCAGATACATGCCGTTGTCGCCGCAGTTGAGGATCCAGTTCTGCGCGATGGTGACGGCCAGGTGGGCCCCCAGGCGGTTGGGACCGCAGATGCCCTGGCCAAAGCCCTCGATCCAGTTGACGGTGATGCTGCCTTCCGCGTCCCGGTAGGTGAGCCCCGCTCCATTGTTGATTCCGGTGGCCGAGCTTTGCCATGTCCAGAATCCATAGAGGCGATTGGCCGTGGCTCGGAACGGACCACCGCCGTCGAAGTAGATGCCGCAGGACTTGCCGCGCACCTCGCAGCTCTCCACCACCACATTGGAAGCGTTGAGGCTGTAGATTCCGACGCGATAGAAGCCCAGGTCGGGATCGAAGGTCCCCGCGGTCTCCACCCCCAGCACCTTCAACTCCGTGATGCTGACCCGATGTCCCGTCACGCGCAGCACGTTGGTCAGAATGCTCGCCTCCCGGAGGGCGCCGGGTCCGAAGATCCGTTGCCCATGGCGCGCCGCCACCACCGGGCGCGTTACGAGGTTTGTGCCGGCGGAGAACAGGACCGTATCCACGGCGTCGAAGGCGGCCTGCACCGCCTCCGTGTCGTCCGTCACGTCATCACCCACCGCTCCGCAACCGCGCACGTCACCATCCCAGTTCACCCGGCTCCAGCGCCCCACCCCGGTGTCGGGCGCGTAGGGGCCGCATCGGTTGGTCGCCGAAGCGTCCGTGCGGCTGTACCGCAGGAGCCCACCGCCGCCCGCCCGGTTGGTGGCCCACGCCAACACCTCGACGACGGCATGACCGGCGTCGGAGATGCCTCGCGGGTCCAGCGCGAGCAGTTCACGCAAGGAGCGGAACTGCCGTACCGGGGTGGCCGTCTGTGCCGTCGCCGGAGTGCACCCGGCGAGCGTCGCCGCCAGCAGGCAGACCATCATCGTCAAAGCGCGCGTCAATCTTCTCATGATCTCACCCACACGATTCGTTCGTCATTGGAGAGCAGGATGGAATCCTCGTTGACCACCAGCCCGCGCGTGGCCGCCTCCTCAACCGAGTAGGCGGCCCAGTAGCTGCGCACGCCGTCGGTCCCATAGGCGTTGAGCAGGTTGGCATCGGACCACAGGCCTTCGTCGGCGAGCATCTCCGCGATGTTGTTGAAAGTCGTCGAGGTCGGGCGGCGGGCCGGGGTGAGGATGCCGTTCATCAGATTTCCTCCAGCGTGGGCCGCGGCTTGACCACCACATCCCCCACGACATTGCGTTGCACCGCGGGCTGCGTGATCCGATAGGAGGGCAGGGCGCCACCTTGGACGAAGGTCACCGTGAAGGCGTCCACGGCCAGGAACGTGGCGTTCACCGCCGTGACGTGGATCTGGCCCGCCGTGCCGTCCGGCCATTGCACCACGGCCCCCGCCAGAATTCCGTTGAGGCCGTGGGTTCGCGTGATTTGGGTGAACGCCTCGGACTCCACCCAGGCGAGGAGCCGCTGCCGCAGGTCCAGCACGTCCGCCACGCGCGGCGGGGAGGTCACGAGGTTCAAGGTCACCGCCCCCACCACGCCCGGACCGCTTTCCGGCTCCAACGCCTCGACCCGCCAGTGAATGGCCGTGAAGGGGGGCACCTCGAGGTTGCCCGTCCAGGTGCCGGAATTCTGCACCAGCACGCCGGAGGGTTGCTCGTTGAGGTACAGCCGCACCGAGGCGCCGCTGTTGGCGTGCAGTCGGGCCGAGGTCAGCCGGGCGGCGGCATTCCACCGGTACTCCCCGAGCAATCGATCTCCCACCTGCCAGGCCCGCTCGCGCAAGGAGACCACGCTCTGCTCGGCACCCTGCATCAGGGTGGATTGGGTGCCGTACCCGTCGCTCTCGGTCAGCCGCTCGACGGAGAACTCCAACCGTCGCCCCACCGCGTGCGGCCCCTGCGCCCGGAGCAGGCGTTCGTCCACCTCGGCCCCCCAGAAGGCCTGCTGCAACCAGCTCCGCTCCTCGGGTCGATGCCAGGTCACCGTGAGCACGTAGCGATCCCGGTGGTGCGGGCGCAGTCCGGGTTCCCCCACTTGGAAGAGCCAGGTGCTTTCGATGCTCACCTCCAGCCGCTCGGGCGCGCGGGAACGGCGCGGCACCCGATCCCCGGTCACGGGCAATTCCACGCGGCGCAGCGGCTCCCGGATCTCCAGCGATTCGTGGCAGGTGCCGAACGCCACCGGTTCGTCCGGCAGCCAACCGCCACCGCTGTCCTGCCGGTAGATGGCCAGCAGGGCATTGCCGAAGAACGGGGGGCCCGCCTGACTCACATGGCACCTCCCCGGGAGAGGCTGGGCACCGAGACCGAATCCACGGGCGCTTCCACCTGCACCCGGGTCAGGTGCGACCACAAGCACGTGCCGGGCAGCCCACCCACCCCTTGCAGCCAGGATCCCAGGGAGCCCCACGCCTCGAACATCGCGCCCCCTTCGAGGCGATGCAGTTCCTCCTCGAGTTGGAAGATGAGCTGCCCCCGTCCGCCTTCCGATTCAGCCCACGCCCGGCTGCGGAAGCTGCGGCGATCCGGCCGGGAACCCGCCAGGTGCTTGGCCACGAGCAAGGCCAGAAGCATGTAGAGGTTGGGATCCGTCACCGCCGGAGACACGGTGCGCCCCGGCATCACGACGGCATGCCTGCGCAGGCGCCCGCCCTTGAGGAAGAAGATCAACCCGGACTCGATGGTGGCATCGGCGAATTCCGGCGTCGGGCCGTGGTCTCCCAACAGAAATCGCACGGGCTCCAACCAATCCGAGATGTTTGCGATGGGGTCCATGCGCTGGCCTTAAAAAAATCCCCTCGGGCGGCGCTGACCAACGCCTCCCGAGGGGTCCGGGCGACCCATGACCAAACGGGGAATCGAGGGAGCGGCTAGTTGGCCCAGAAATTGGCGAAGAACCCCATGATCCCTTCGGCCTGCTGGGTGACCACATCGCTTCCGGAGCCCACCTCCGCGTTGACGCTGAAGATGCAGTTGCCGGCCACCCACCGCTCCACGAGCAACACGCCGTTGGCCTTGCGGATGGCATAGACGGTGGCATTTCGCCCGGAGATCCGGGCCAATCCATCCGCGAGACTGAAGTGGCTGGTGGTGATGCGCAGGCTGTTGGGTTCGCTGCGACCCGGGAGGACAAACCGCGAACCATCCATGCCGCACGGCACGGGCACCGGCGTGGTGGGGCTGACGCTGGGCACGAAGCCATCGAGGCAGCCCACGAAGGAGAAGCTGGATTCAACCGGAAGCCGCCACAAGGCCAACCGACTGCCCGCATTGCCGTTCGCGTTGACGGTCATGTTGGTGACCGTCTTGAACTTGGCCGCGCCCGGGGTCACCACATCCACCGCGGCGCCCTTGGGGAAATTGGGCGTCTGGTTTCGCGCGTAGGCCGGCGGCGTGAAGGTCGCGGTCCCGGTCAACGCCTCGTCGGAGGCGTTGGTGCCGATCACGTTCACCACCACCGGGGCCGCGGCCTCCAGGAAGCCCTCCACCACCACCTGCAAATCGGTGGGCACTGCCGAGAAATCCACCCCGCCCAGACCCTCGTAAGTGCCCGTCGCGGTCGCCGTGTATTCGAAGTTGCCCACCTTCTCGCAGGCCTCGGAGCTGATATACAGCTCGAAGTGCCCGGCGAGCGCTGGCATTTGGGCGACGGGCCGATTGTTGGCGGCCACGGCAGCGGGTTTGTAGAGCATGTGCTGTGCGTCTGAGGGTTGGCGGTGAGGAAGTGGTGCTGGAACGACAGGGAACCCAGCGACTAGTGGCTGGTGTTGAACTCCACGCGAACGAGATTGGGCCGCCAGTGCCCGGGAGCCATCGCGGCCATCACCATCTCGTCCCACCGGATTTCCACGTTTTCGTGGAGGCGGGTTTCGAGGTGCGACTGGTTCCACTCGTTCTTCAGCCACACCTGGACCGCCGGCTTGTTGAGGCGCGGCCAGGCGTACCCGGTCGGGATGGTGTTGGACGGGATCAGGTTGTAGTCCCGCCCCAGGTGCCGCACCGTGGCAAACCCATTCTGATCCATGCCCGCCAGCGCGTCGCCCTGTTGCTCGCTGCGGTTCAGATCCGCGGTGATTTGGATCACCTGATCCGCCGGGACCACCACATCCCCGGTGGGGGTCGGGTCCCCGTCGCTGTAGGCCCCCACCCAGCGCGCCGCGTAGTCCGCCAGCGCATCGAAGGTGCTGAACCCAAACTTCGTGGCGCCGCCCACGCTGGGAATGGCCAGCGCGTTGGTCGTGGGCAGCACCCCGCTGCGAATCGACGGATGGGGGACATAGGTCCGATCCACCCGCGCGCCCGTGAGCGTAAAGGCGCCGATCGACCCGCTGATAAGCGCGTACAACCTCTGGTCGAACTTCAGGCGGAGATCGCGCGCGATGTCGAACTGCTTCTGCGCCAAGCTCCCGATGTTGCCGCGCTGGTAGTCGCGCAGCGGGTATTTCACCGCATCGGTCTGGAGCCCGAAGAACTCGGGGAAGACCCGGCTGCCGTCCTTGACGGCGCTCCGCGTGGTCTTGCCGCCATCCTGGGAGGCCTGGCGCACCTCGACGGTGTGACCCGTCTCGTTGATCCACTCCACCTGCGTATCGGCGGGGACGTTCTCGATCTGGCAGAACATCGCCCACACGCTGGTGGCGAGCACGAAGTTGTTGGTGGTCTTCACCCGCATCTCCAAGAGCTGCCGCCGCGAGTCCCGGTCCCCGTCGCGGGAGCGCTGAAGCAATTCGTAGCGCTCCGTGTCGGGCGTTTCGTCGGCCAGGATGCCGGCGAGGAACTGGGCCACCGCCGGGGATGTGACCGCGCGCTGCGAGCGATCATGCAGGAGAATGCGCTCCATGCGTTTCTCCATGCCCTTGAGGGTGGCGCGCTGGGCGGAATTGAGTGAATGCTTCATGGCGAAGTAGGGGTGGCAGACTCTGGATCAGCGATGGAGAACGATTGGGGGCGCAGGGTGAATCACGCGGCGGGCACGATGACCGCAGAACCGAGCGCCTCGAAGCGGATGCGGACCGCATCCGCAGTCACCGGGGTGGGCTTGGCGGTCAGGCGGAAGAAGGCCACGTCGCCCTCCTGCGCCACGCGCAGCTTGCCACCGAAGATGCCGAGTTCGGTTCCCACCGCGGTGCCGGACGAGATCAGTCCGGTACCGGAAAGCACGAGATGATCGGCGCCCTCGGCCTCGCCTTCGAGCACGCGCACGAGCGAGACCATGCCCCCGTCACCGGTGGACCCAACGCGAGCCACGACGGGCAGCTCCAGCCCGAGCGGTTGCAGCAGATCCAACGGGTCACGACTGGTCACCACCGCGCGCGTGTTCACGCCCAGGTAGTGGTCGGTGGCGGCCACTCCCAAGGTCGGGTCCGCATCGCTGCGGGTGAGAAAAGTGCCGCGCGGCAAGGCCGCCTCGGAGGCGACGGCGACGGGTTCTTCCGGCCCTTGCCGGAGGATTTCAAAATTGCGCGTTCCGGTTGCCATATGTGTTTCGCGTTGCTGTCGTGGATCTGTCGTACCGGCGTGGTTCTAGGTCACGCCCAAGTCATCTTGCTCTCCGCCGGCTGGTCCGGCGGGGTTTTGCCCAGCAGGGGTTCGGGCTTCTTCGGATCGGTGGGCGACGCCTTGGGCAGGACGTCCCGCAGCACGTCGAACACCTCGCCCGTCCCGTAAAACAAGGCCACCCGGGCTTCCTCCTTCTCCGGAAGGCAACGACCAGACACCTCGCCCAGGCGCCGCTGGGCCTCCTTGCTGGTCAAGGCGAAGACTTCGTCACTGCCCAGCAACACGTGCATGGGCGGCGTCGGCAGGCCCAACTTCACCAACTCCGCCCGCCGCCCGTCCAGGCGCGCGATCCCCACCTGCACGCGGCGCTCCACCTCGGCGACCTCGAGCAGATCACCACGGTCCACCCGCCCCTTCAATTCGTTGAGCGCCAGGCTCTGCGGTTCCAGCTTTTGAGCCATGGCGCGCAATTGGCTCATGGTGCTCTCCGCAAACTCCGTGACCCGCCGCAGCGTGTGCGCCAGCGAGTTCAGGGCATAGGAGGCATCGAGCGCCGCCGGCACGGCATCGGTGGGAGCCAGCTTCGCCAGGGAGGCGTCGAGGGCGTCCTTCATCTCCTTGACCTGCGCCGCCAGCGGCGCCGGGATGCCGGTGAGATCGAGCCCCTGAAGGGACGTGCGCAGCTCGCCGAGCGACGCCACCGCTGCCGTGATGAGAATGGTTTTTGGGTCCATGGCCTTTGTGGGCTTCAACGTTCTACACACCGTGACAGGTCAGCTTTCCGCTGGAGAGTCAAGAGGAGAATGTAAAATACTTCAGCCCATCTTTTCGACGGCGTCACGCAACTGCGCGGCGGCGGTGCGCAAGGCCTGCTCCAGCCGTGTCTCGGCAGGGTGCGCGGCGACCAAGTGCTGAATCTCCGCGGTCGGCTCCGCGCCGTGGGGCACCAAGCCGACTCCATGGTAGTCGAGGCGGCCACCCAGGCCGCCAAGGAGCAGGACGGCGGGCAGGTCACCAAACGTGCTTTTGACCATCCGCTGCTCGTCATCCCAACACGCCCGCAGATCCTCGGGCGCCGTGGCCCACGGCACGATCATGACCCCCTTGCGGCGCCACGGTTCCGGAGTGGCAGCTTCGCCCACCGCCCGGGCGGTGCCAGCGGCGGCGATAGTTTCCTCCCAATCTCCGCCCGGACGCCCCACCGCCCACACCGTCTCGTCGCGGCGATAGGCCACCTCCATGGATACCGTCCAGCGATGACGCCCGCCCAGGTGCTGGCCCACCACCGTTTGCATCGTGTGCGCGAGCTTCGCGTAGCTCGCGATCCCATCGATGGCATGGCCGGCCTCATCCGAAACCAGCTTGACCTCCAGCACGCTGCCAAGGATGGAGTCGCCCTTCATCTTGGGGCCATCCGGGTGATAGGCCTTCATGCGGTGGCCCAGATTGAAGACCTGGTGCCGCAGCGCCGCGAAGTTGCGCTGCACGGTCTCGGGCGCGATGGCGGTGCCGTAGGCGCTGACCACCGGAAAATTCCGGGACAGGCGAAACCGCACGTAGCCCTTGTACTCGTCCGGCTGGTAGCGCTGCCCACCAAACTCCACCTCCGTGCTACCGCACAACTGGACTTCGTCCCCGGCTCCGCACAGCAGTTCGGCGATCTCCTGATCCGTATTCATGGCAAGACCTCCACCGCGCTGAGGAACACATTCTGGGTGGCCCCGTGCGGCGCGAGACTCAGCAGGATCTCGCCCGCCGCGTCCGGGCGCAGCGTCAACTCCCGCACGCACGCCCGGAACGTGCCCGGAGCCACCGCAAACACGTCCAGCGAGGCGATGGTCGCCACCGTCGCGCCCGTGGCTGATACCGCCATCACGCACACCCCGGCGGCGCCGCCCGTCCCCAAGTCCGCCCAGTGCAGCCGGAGGGTGTATTCGTGCTCCGGTGCGAGACCCGTGAGCACCAGAGTGAAGACCCCGCCATCCGTGCGCGCCCGCGCTGTTTGGTAGATCGCCTCCGGCGCCGCCTCCGCCACGCCGCTGCGGTCGATGGCCTCCGCGGTGATGAGGTTGCTGCCCGCCGCCAGGAGTTGGTGCGCCAGGTAGGGATACAGCGCCGGCCCACCCAGATTGATCCGCCACCCCGGGTGCGGGCTCATGCGGTAGTGCAGGGCCACATCCAGCGCCGTGTGCCGCAGTCCTGAGGTGGCGCTGTGGGAAACCACCCGCCACGCCAACCTCGCGCCCGGAGGAACCACCAACTCCGACAGGGTAACCGACGCCTCCACAGATACGCCCATAGCTCCCGCCGGCAAAGTCAGGGTAATCCCCGTGGCGACACCCGCCCAGAGCAACTCGAGCACCGTCGGCTCCGGCGCGCCCATCGCCAAGGCCTGCGCGCGGACGACCGTGGCCTGAATGGCGGCACCCCACTGGCGCCAGCCGGGCAGCAGCCCCTCGGCCTCCGGTTGCACCCCGGCACTCCAACCCACCACGAATTCGGTGGCCGGCACCGATCCCAAGCCCAACGCGGAGAGCTGTCGCAGCAGGCTGTAATCCGCCGCAGCCAGAAAGCCGGGTGCCTCCTCGGTGGCCAGCGAATGCGAGTGGTTGCCCCTGGCCGCCTGCTCGGCCCCAGTGCCCGCCGGCACCGAGAGCCCGTCCTCACCGGCAGCAATCGGGATGCCCGAGGCCGGCGCCGCATCCAGCCTGACGCTGGCCCGCACCACCCCCGCTTCGATGTTGACCGCAGCGGTGGGCGTGTCCCCGCCCTCCAAGACTTCCGCGGCGGGTCCATGCTCATGATCCCCGCGCGCCGCTTGCCCGTGGGCGTCGCCGAAGTCGAGCGCCAGCCCAGCCTCGCCCACCACCAGTCCACCGCCGGGAGCCAGCCGCACGGCGCCGGTCAATTGCTGCCCGCTGAGCTGCAGCTCCACCGTGGTCGTAGCGGCCACGCTCAGTGGATCGTGCAACTGGTCATGGGAATGATCGCCAGGGGCGGCTTGTTGCGCACCGGCGCCCAACTGCACCGCCAAACCCGCCTCGGTCACCGCGAGCGGCCCCTCCGGCGCGACCCGCACCACCAGCGTGCGCGTGCCGTCTCCGGCCACGAATTCCACTCCACCACCAGCCACGAGCCACGCCTCCGTGGCCGCCCGTACCGCCGCCGCCAACCCCGTCACCTCGCCCGCAGCGTGGGCGTGCGCGGGCAACCCCAGGGACTCCAACAGGGTCAGCAGGTCCATCCGGCGCACGGGTTCCGTGCCGTCGGATGGGGCCTGCCCCACGAAAACCCGCCCCACCGTCAAGGCAACCAATTCATTCATTCGCGAGGCCCCCCATCCACCTGCCCCGGCGCGCGCCCGGGCAACTGCTTGGCGCCCGTTCCACGATTGAAGAGCGGGAGCACCCGCCCCGCGGTTTGCTGCTTTCCGGCCAACTGCGCCTCGGCCTCCTTGCGCTCCTGCTCTTCCTCCTGATCAAAGCCCTGATCCTCGAGGTAGGTGCGTTGGCTGATCGGGCCGGACTCCAGACCGTGCTTGAGAATATCCAGCGCCAGCCGAGCGTCCTGAAAGCACTGGGACCCCCACGCTGGCCGCACCGGCACCGGCGCCCCGAGCACCTCCGCGACCCGGCGGATAGCCCGCGCGACTTCCTGGCGCTGCTCCATCGCCTCGGTCCGGAAGAGGCTCCAGGCATTGAGCGCCGCCTGCGGGTCGTGCAAAATCTGACCGAGCGGCCCCAGAAACTCATACACCCGGCGGCGCAAACCATCGTACCGGGTGCTGTCAAAAACCTCCGGGTCCGGGTGCGGGAACTCCAGCGTCCGGTCAAAATTGGTGACCATTTCCACGATCCCAAACCGCCCTTCGGTCATATTGCGGATCGCGGTCGCGTGTTCCTTTTTGCAGTGGTAGGTGGGCTTGCCAGCGGCGGGCCCGACGCGGATTTCATGCCCCACTTTCCACTGTGCGAAAACCCGGCGGTAGAGGAAGGCGTTGAGCTGATCCCCCACCTCCAGCGAGGCCTGCGCCTCGAGGGTTCGCAGCAGCCCTCGCAGGCGCGGCATCGCGAAGCCCAGGCCAGCTCGCTCGCGCTTGAGCACCAAAAACCTCTCGCCCACCCCTTCCCCCACCGTGATCTCTCCTTTCTGGTAGCGGGCGCGCTCCTTTGGTGGGAGCGCCTCGAGATCCTTGGCGTCCAAATGCACCTTCATCCGCAACTTCTCGACCCCCATGACGTCGCTGTACTCGCAGCGTTCCGGAGGGACCACGAGAACGCGCTCGACAGTTCCAGCACGAACTTCGCGCCAGAAGAGCACCACATTATCAAGCAGGAGCCAATCCCGCCACAAACAGCGCACCACCTCATGGATGCTGTCCAGTGCGTCCGGATTGCCCTCGCACCAATCCTTCCACACCTGCCGGTCGCCGGTGCGCTGAGGCACCAGGCGCAGTCGGTAGTTGAGAAAACAGCCCTTGAGTTGCAGCAGAGCGCTCAGCGCATGGCTTTCCGACTCGAAGCGCCGAGCCTCCTTCATGATCCTGCCCTTATCCTCGTGCAGATCCTCGCCGCAGGATTCCCACGCCTTGCGATCCCGGGGCAACACGGGGCGTTCGGACAACTGAAAACCATATCCCCCGCCGCGGTTGGCGGTGGACTGCGCCCTTTTTCGTGCTGGCGTTCGGGCCATGTGCACCACCCAAATTCACAACTCCACCCCAATGTCAACCTCGGGTGCCGGCGTCCGTTATCACGACTTCAGTCGGATAACGAGGGTTAGACGATTGAGCCTCACCGAGCATGTAGCGCAGCAGTGTCGGGCCGATTCCTTCGCCGCAAGCGCCATATTCCGCGATCCACACGTCCGTCCATTCGTCCATCTTGTAGTCTCCGCCTTTGTAACCTTGGAAGGTTTTGCCGAGAGCGGATTTTGCATCAGCAAGCATCGCCCCGACAGTCACGTTTTCGCGTGGCTCGAACGCCAGTTGGTCATAGTAGCCGCGATAGCTGTGAGGATGTCTAAAGCCATGCGGCACGATTTTATCAGCCGGAGCTTTTTCGAGTGTTTCTATCAGTTCTTTGAGTGTCATAATCGTCTAACCAGTCGCTCCAACCAACGGCGGTTTCGCGTCACTCATGGCTACCCCCTCTCGCCGTGGCTGAGCGGTGGCGTTAGAACTCATCAGCACGTCCTCGGCCGTCCGCTGGGCCATGGCCGCGATCTGGACCAGCTCGGCCACCATCAGGTCTGTGCTCCGTTCGCTGCGCTTCTTCTTCACCTCTTCCCAGAACTCATCAACCTCCTCCAACAGCACCGCGTAGCCCTCGTGGACCGATGCCTGTTTTCCGTGCTTGGCGCGGGCGGATTCCAGCTCCCGCCTTTGGAGCTCGACGAACGTATTCACGGCACCAAATTGATGAGCTTGGATTGCAGTTCGCCGGCCATGACGCTCGCCTTCGTCAGCATTTCGGACGCGCCGCAGCGTTCGATTTGATAGCACAACTCCAGCGCGGCCTGCCGGGCATCCGCAACGCCGTTGATTAGAGCGTCGAGGCGTTTCTCCACGCACGTCAGACAGACGTAGCCGCCAAGGTCGTCGCGTCGATACGGTAGCGGCTTCGATTCTCCGCAGCACGCACACAGCTTTCGGCTGACGTGGGCGTCAAGCAGCCGGCTGAGTGCGTCGCGCTCTTTTGAGATGGCAAGTTCTCTCGGGGTGGTTGCGGTCGCCACTTGCGAGAGTTCGAGGTAGAGGCGGTTGATTGTTTCGAGTTCCATACGTTCTAACCCATCAGTTCAGCGGTCCCGCCTGCCGCTGGGATTGTTGGTTTCGTCAGCGGGCGGGCCGCTGACTTCGGTGTTCGGTCCGAATAGATGGTGGACCATCTTAAGCAGGTCCCCTTCGGCGCTGTTTGGGAACCGCATCGTTCCATCGGTTTGGCCGTAGAAGTGCAACATTCGTCGACGCAGCTCGTCGGCGATTTCCACCTTGGACCAGCCGGCCCAGCCGCCAGGCCGAACCATCCGCTCCATCGAACAATGGAAGGTGGTGGCGGTTGAGGGATCGGGCGCTCCGCTGCTCTCGTTGTCCCCGCCTTCACGCGGCGAATACGGCGCGCCACAACCATCGCACCGATCTCTGGAAGGGAGCTGCCGCCCGCAATAGTCGCAGCGCAATTGGAATTTCTGAGGCGGAGGAGGTGGAGTAAGCATACCCATTTTATACCCTTCTCGCTTCCATTGCACCGCTCCCTTCTGTACCGGAGATGGGAGGATCCGCGGCGCTATTGGCACCCGGAGGCGTTACCCGCTTGGGTCCACCTTTCCACGACATCTCCCACGAAGTGGAGCAATGGGCGACCAAGGTCTGGACGATCCGGCGAATCTGGTCCGGCGTGCGCGCAGATTTAAGTCCCGACCCTGGAATCAGGTTGATTTCCGGGATTCCGTCCAGACACGTGTTGAACCCCACGAGCCAGGACCTTTGGTTCTCCAATCTTCTGGAGAGCATCTGAAAGACCGTTTCCGCGACGCTTTTCGGATAATGGCGAACATCGGCTCCACACCACGGACACCAATTGATGCCCACAGAGTCCACGCCGTCAGGCCGTTTAAGCCGCAACCAAATTCCGTGCGAACCCGCAGGCAGAGCAGTTTCCATTCGCAGGGCAGCAGAAAGCCTATCGCAACAAAAGCTCGACGGAGATTGCCCCGTGCTATCCCGCGGTGTTGTTGGCACGATAGGATTCATGGGATAACGCAAACGGTTGGATTTTACTGCGCCCGGGCGGCCACGGCGGCCAGCAAAGTTGGATGCCATTCGTAAGTATCCTTGTCGGGATCAAATACATCATTCGTCATGGCAAGGTGGAATCCTCCAATCGTCCGCATGAGTCCACCTGGATGCCCTGCGAAGCATTCCGTCACGCGCTCATGGAATTTGCGGAGATGATCCACATTGTCCTTATCGAAGCAGTCCGCTCGGTCACCTTCATCCCAGGTACCATCGGGTTTACACGGGATCCCATCCTCCGCGGTGTTGAGAACGCGCATCAGTTTAAGGAGAGCATCCACTTCCTGAGGTGTTGCCTTTGTCAGTTTCACTTATCTTCTCCATTTCGATGTAACCAATCGGCATTCATCGACATGCTGTTGCCACGAGCCCGATTGCACTCCAAGCAGGCGAGGGCGAGGTTCTTGATGTTGTGTGTCCCACCCCTGCTGATGGGGCGCAGGTGCTCGATTGTGGCCGACTTCAGACCATTCTTGCCATCGAAGCAGAGTTGGCACTTGCACCAGATACACAACGAACCGTCCCGGGCACGGAGACGCCGGACCTTCTTGGCGCGACGGCGGGAGTCCCACCAGCGGAGCATTAATTTCTTATGCTCCCGAAGAGACCCAAGCAAATGGTCGGCAGGGGGCGAGATCGGCGCTGTGGATTCATTGCTCATCTTTATGCCGGTGAGGCCAAGATGCCCACGGTCGCGCGCTCTCCACTTTCCTCGACTACGGCTGAGCCCCGTTGGTTCTGCCAGCTTTGCCAGCAAGTCGAATCCTGCGATATCGCGCCAGCCACCAAGGCTCCCGAAAGCCCGCAGGGCACGGCATTGCCGATCTGTCGAACCACCTCGGTTTTGGTTCCGGTGAATCGATAACCGCGCGGGAAACCCTGCGCGGCGGCGAGTTCGTGGGGCTGAAGCATCCGGAAGCGGATGTCGAGGAAGCATCGCTCGCCGCCGGAATCCACCTCGGGCATCGCCAGTCCGAAGCGGGACTTGGCGGTCACGGTACCGAGCGGTTCGGTGATTCTCCGGGCCCCGCCGGTGCCATAGTATTCAATCAGAAATGGCTCAACCAAGCCGTGGTGAATACCGCCCGCGGAGATAGTGGAGAGCGGTTCGGAAAGAGGGCGCGCGGAACCGCGCACCTGGGATGGCGAGGTGCCGCGCATTTGAATGATGAACGGTTCGGCCAGACCTATGGCACCACACCGAGCGGTCGTAATGGTGGGCAGCGGGGAATCCACCGAGACCACCCGCCCGCCGTGTTCCATGCAAACCAGGTGAGGCGCTCCACCGAACCGCCGCAATCCATCCAGAATGCGCTCCAGCGTGCGGGGCGCGAGGGGCTTCTTGCGCGCATAAATGCTGTCCGCCTGGATCGACCAATCGATGATCTCGCGGGCCGCGCGCCACGGATGAAGCGGGCCAAATAGATCGGCGTCCGCATTCTTCCGGTGCGTCGGTTCCGGCCAGACGATTTTGCGCCGGCCAAGGACCGCTTGCACAAAGAGACGCTCGCGGCTCGTCGGATCGCCGTAGTCCGCGGCACAAAGCACCCGCCAGTCCACGCGGTAGCCGAGGGATTCGAGCATCCCGATCCACGCCCGGAAGGTGGCCCCCTTCCTGCTCCTCAAAGGGCGACCATCGACACCTAGAGGCCCCCACTCGGCAAATTCCTTCACGTTCTCCACGAGGATCACCGAAGGGCGCAACGTCTCTGCCCATCGGGTCACGCAATGCCCAGACGCGCGCGATTGGTCGGACATCGGTTTTCCGCCGCGGGCCCGAGAATGGTGGGTGCATTCCGGAGAGGCCCACAGCAGGTCCAACGTCCCGCTCGGGAAGAGATGCCTCGGGTTGATGCTGTCCACCGCGGCGCAGACATGCCGGGAGGCCGGGTGGTTGGCCTCATGCGTCGCCACCGCCACCGGCCAGTGATTGACCGCGGTCAGTTCCGCTCGAAACCCCAGGCGGCGCAGGGCAACCAAGGCCCCCGTGCTGGTCCCGCCCGCTCCGCAGAACAAATCGGCGATCTGGAACACTCGTGACATGAGCGTTCAGGCGCGCGAAGGCGTGGGCACGACCCCGGATTGCATCGTGTCCGAGGAGAGATTCCCCATGAAGCGACAAGTCGCGCCATAGAGAAGATTGGCGCGGGCATCCTCGGGGAGACGACTCATCTGCACGAGACCGCGAAATGTCGGCACGTCGGACGACACGGCGTAGAACGGCTTGGTGCCACCGGGCGGAACCCCGAAATGGCAATCCGTCACCACCCACCCGCCCATCACCGGGAAACCCGCCACCGGATCTCCGGAGTCATACCGCAGCCGAGCCCCGTCGATCCCGTCCCGCACGTGTCGCGGCGGCAGTGTCGCCGCCACTCCGATAAACGGGGTGCCGTTTGCGTCGATGTCGGCGAACTCAAAATGGCAACCTGAGGCGCGCACATTCCGCTTGGGCTGACTGATCGCCTGCAGCACGTGATTGATGGCCGCGTAGCTGATCAATCCACGCGATGACTCCAACTCCACGTCCTCAGTGATGTCCCAATCGTTGTAGAGGAAGGATCGGGCCCCAGCACCCACGATACTCCGGAACTTCGTTCGCCGGTTGGCCGCCAGACAGAACTGGTTGTCCGCCCCCAAATCCAAAACCCCGTCCTCTACCACGGACCACGCGCTTTGCTCGTCGGTGAAGCCGATGAAGCATCCACCCACGTAGCTGCCCGGCACCGCGCTGACCCACCAGTTCCTCCCGTGGGCGCCGCCCAAGCCGCGCTGACAATTGATTCCGAAGACCTCCTTGCCCGCGTCCTCCGGCTTGGTCCGATCCGGCCAACGCCCTCTCACGGGGCCCACATGGAGATCCGACCACGCCGGTGCCGTACCGTAGAGCACCACGCCCCCCACAAGCACGGATGACGGGCAATCGTGGGTAAGCGTGAGCCCGTGCAGCTCGGGCGCCTTCCGGGCCGGATCACCCTGCCAGTGCCCGCCCCAGAGAATGTAGGTGTCGCGTTCATCCCGGGGCCGCCCGTCCGATTCCAGGACGGGATCGCGAACCACCAGCTCCGTCTGTCGCCGCCCGTACCTCCCATGAAGGTGCTGATCGTACCCGATCAGACACCAGCCGTTGTCCGGGTGCGCCCACGGCCCGCGGCTGAAATACCTGCCCGCCCCAAGGTCGAGTCGAAACGCGCGGGTGCGGTGCCGCCGCGCAAACGCATCCATGTCCCGGATACGGAAGGGATCTGCCAGGGTGCCACGCCCCCGGCCATCCTCCTGCTCGGAGCGCGCCTGCTCCGCGTGCCACAACCACTCGGTAGCGCCCACTTCGATACCGACAGGAGGCAAAGGATCCTCCTCGCCGGGACCTTCTTTCTCCGCCGGCACCGGCTCCGGTGGTGCCTCCACCACCACGGTGAAATTCATGGTCACCTTCCCGCCCGCCGGAATCGCCGAGGCCAGACTCACCGGAGCAGTCGTAGGATTATCGGGAGATCCATTTGCGGCAGGGGCGGGGTTGCTCATGGGTTACAGTGTAGCCACAGGCGGCCACACTGTGTCAAGCGCGCCGCAAGCGGCAGGATGCGATTTCTACCAGCAACCCGCGTCGTCTTCGGGTTTCACATGGAATCCGCCTTCGGATTGCTCCTGCCACCAAATGCGGAAGGCCACATAGGCGTTGCGGCGGGAATCCACCAAATCGTCCCGTTCGGAGCTGAGGAAGCGCAACGCACCGTTTTTGGTCGTGTCCCACGCACCGTCCGCGCGGGTGGCCACGGAGAACGCACCCATTTGCTGGAGCGCCTGCGAGCCCATGCGGCTCGCCCACTCCTTTTCCTCCGGCCAACCTTGCGCCAGAGGAGAACCATCGCTCGCGGTCATCTTCACCACCTCCTCGTGGCGGGCCGGGACCCCGATGGTCTCCTTGGTCCATGCCTCGCGAAACAGGGTGTGCATGTGGGTCTTGAGCACATCATCACCCTGGGCGTGGGCCAGTTCGGTCGCCCACAGCGCCTGCATGCCACTGTCCCGCCGCAGCACGAAGGAGAGGATGGCGGCGGCGTCCAACTCCGCGTGGTCACGCGGCACAATCGGGCGGCAGTTGGTCTCCACCCCGCGAACCTTCTGCGCCCGATCTCCAAGTTTTTTCCACAACCACTGACCGCCGCCACCCCAATCCAGCACGATGCAGGAGAAACCAAAGTCCATGTGTTTTTCGTGGATCAGCCCGCTCCACTGATCCAAGTCGTACCCACGCACCACGCGGTCGTAGACGAAGTCGGTCTGCCAATCGGACAACCCGGCAGGATCCTCCACGGAGGCCATGGCCCGGAGCACACTCAAGGCGCCATCGTCGCTGGATTTCTGCTGCGCCGGAGCGGGATCGATGCCCAGGAAAAAAAAGACGGGCTTGGCATTCACGCCACAGCCCCCCTTTGGCGCTCATCCTCCGCCCGGGAGACGGCCACCCGCACATCCCTCTGCCGACCCAGTTCAAGCGCCGCATCAATGCTCTCGGTAGAGAACCATCCGAGCGCGGACGAACCCCACACGCCACAGCCCTCTCCCAGAAACGCCTCCGGGCTCAGCGAGTCGCGGAGTTCGCGGATCCCGCGGTCATTGCGGAAGAGGTCGCGAAAGGTCTTACCCTTCGTCGCGCTCGGCAACTGGGAGTAGTCCTTGTAGCAGAAGCCGAAGGTCCACACGTCCGGGCTGCCGCGCCGCTCCCGCTTCAACAGCGCCCGGTGGGTGCGAAGCGAGGGGTGCTGAGCACCTTCTGCAGTGGCCGTGCGGATCACCTTGTTGCCCCATATCGGGTGGTCCTGATTGCGGGATTCGCGGGTGCAACGTCCGATCAGTTGCTTGGCCACGTTGGCATTGGCCTGTTCGGCCTTGGTCCACTCGTCCATCAGCAGCGTGTTGCACCGCAATGAAGCCAGCGTCCGGCTCTCCTGCGCCACCGAGGGCGCCGGCATGTTCACCAGGCTGCCGTTGCGATAGTACATCTTCCACGAGGACGGGTCCCGCAGCCCCGGGCGGGACTTCTCGTCCCCTTCCTCGGAGAAACGGCCCAACTGGGACCGGAAGAGCGGCGTGCCCAAGCTCGCGTAGTAGGACCAATACTGGTCCTTGCCGATCTGGAAGGTGGGGAAGATCACCAGCACCCGGTGATCCGGGATCAACATGGCCCGGAGTTGGGTGATGGCCCAATTCACGAAGGTCTTGCCCGTGGAAAACCCAGAGTGATCCTCCACGCTGCGGGTAAACCAGATCATGCGTGCCCGGGCGGCCTGGAAGGCATCCAACCGAACGCGGAAGAAGACGTGAATGGCCATCACCGGATCACACAACAGGTCTTCGACCATGTCGTCGGAGATCCGGTTCCGGGCCGGGACGCTTGGGCTATGGATTTCCATCGTTCTCGGGAGTTGCAAGGTCCGGATACTCATCCTCCTCCCGGGTCAGGTCGGGGACCGGTTCACCCGCATCCTGCACCGCTTCACGCACGGCGGCTTTGAATCCGGCATCCAGCTTCCCGAGCACGCCGGGCTTGAGTTGAGGCTGCCACGCCGCGTCCCACAGACCCTCCCGGGCCGCATTCACGTAGGCCACCCAACCCACGCGATACCTTGGCTCAGGGTTCTGCGTGCTGGTGCGCAGCATCACCTGCACTTCGGCCATGGTGAAAATCCCATCGACCAAGCGGGTGCTGCCGTCCCGCCGATACTCGGCGATGGCGTCCACGATCTCGGTGACGGCTCCCCGGAAGTCCATGGCCTGACCCGTGATGTTGAACCACGGGGCGCGCTCGGCGATCCGATCCACCACCTGATCGTACTCCCGAGTGCAGGCAGATAGGTCCTCCGAGTATTGCCTCCCGCGCTTCCGCTCGTTCACATCGAGAGCCGCCGGATCCACCTCGGCCACCGCCTCCTGAAGACGGTGCATGCGCACCTCCAGCAACAACGCGGCCCGGGCATGACCGGATACGATCTTGTCCTTGAGCAGCGGCTCCCATTCCCGCACTCGCGTCGCCAAGGACGCGGAGAGCCTGCCATCATCGTTCCACAAGGCCTGAGGAAACGAGTAGCGGGCGAGGATGTCGGCATCGCTCTCGGTCAAAGGAGGCGGGACGGGGCGTTCCGGCGGTCGTTCTGCGGGCAGAATCGGCAGCGGCACCCCGGCGGGTGGAGCGGTGGCCGCTTTCCAGGCGCGGCGCAGAATCTCCAGTTCGTCTCGGAGCTGCGCCGCGGTGACGCCCATCTCCTCCTGAACCAGACGCCTCGAGGTGGGGCGGCACCGGTCCGGGTCTGCCCCCACCGGAAGGATCACCGGGAACACGCCGTAGATCCGCGCCACCATGGCCCAACCTCGCTGGTGCGTGACCAGCACTCCATGCCAATCCGGCAGCATTTCCGCGCTTAAGCCATCAAACTCAGCGGATAACCCAGCGAAGTCCTCCACCCTCCAATCCTCACCGCCGTAGTGGTACTCCGCAGCCTCGCCCACCACAGGCACCGCCCCGCGGCGGCGACGGCGCGTCTTCGGGGCGGGCAGCGCAGGCGGCTCCGGGGTGATTGGCCCCGAGCAATCCACCGGCGGAACGGGCGGCAGCGCAGGGAAGAGCGGTAGCCCTGGCGGGCGGGGGCCACTCATGGAACGCCGTTCCTTTCGGCCGCCGCGACCAGCTCGGGCCACTTCTCCAAAGCCGCTTCGGCGGAGGCCGGCAGTTCGCTGGCCCCGCTTTGGCGCAGAAACGAGAGCCACACGAGCACGCTTCGCACGCCCGCCTCAGCCGAGGAGACGGCCACCCGAGCCGCCGTGGCGAGCAAACCGGGAGGCAGGGTGTGCCCCGCGCGCACGACCCCACCCAGAACCCGATCCAGATTGATGACCAAGGCTCGCGCATCACGCAAGGCGCTCGGCGGAATAGCGCGACCGGCTTCGTCTAGGATCCGGTCTACCGGAATCAGCGGGAGCTCCTTCATCGCTATATCCTGCGCGACGCGCATCTGGCGGTTGACGCCTGCTGTCATGCCGCCCTTGCCCTGCGGGTGCATGGAGCGAGCGTCCAGGTGCGGATTAAGCTCCGCGAAGAGCTGGCAGAAGAAGCCACCATCCACCGCCTTCAGCAGCGGCACGGCTCCGGAAGCTGCCGCCAAGACGTCCTTGCTATGCAGCCCGAACTGGCACTCCAAATGTTCGGACGGGATGAAGCCGGCCCGGCGGGTGGATTGCGCCAAGGAGGCCAATTCCAACCACAGAATCAGCACCGCCCGGTGCGCGTCCTTCTCCACGGGCCGATTCCAAGCCCGCACCTCCACTCGGTGCATAATGTCCTTCGGCAGCACTACTTCGGATTCGTTATTCACGGCTTGCAGCACTCCTTTCGTGGTTGATTTCGAGCCACCGACGCAGCGTGGTAATTGCCTCCCTGACATCCTGCTCGAGATTCTTGTGTTTACGCCCGCGGCGCAGGAGCTTCTTCACCGCTTGGAAAAGGACCGGATCGAGCCCGTACTCGATGGCTATTCGGTAGGGGTCCAACAGCACCCCAGCGACGCGGATCTTGTAGGGGTCTCTATTGCGCACAATGTTCATTATCACGACTATTGTCGTCTAATCAGTGTTCGGAGGTGGTACAGGGCGCCAGGCGGTCACGAGCTCGCTGCTCCCTTCCCACGAAACGAATCCGGCACCGCGGTAGTATCGCGCTTCGTAGATACCTCCAGCGGTTCGCACTTGGACGACTTGCCCGTCAAGTGGTCGGCGAGCATCGATGCCAAACCATCCATACAAATCAGCGGTCTCTGTGTTCGGGGATTGAAAGCCGACTGGTCCCGGTGGACCTGCTGGAGCATCGATTATTCCAGTCTCGCCGGTCGGCGCGGCGCTTGGTTTGTTGTATTGGCCACGACTTTCCATACCTTCCCGGGCCGCGCAGGAGATGGCCTGCTCTGGCTGGTATCCGGTACCCGTGGCCGTTGGAACGTCTGTGTTCGTTGGTGGTAGGACAGGCCGGCTCCATTCAACACCAGCGCTGGCGCTGACATCGTACTTCGGCCCCCATCCGCCCGATCCGTCGATGTACTCCCAACGGAGATCTCTCCTGTGTGGGTCAACCCACAGCGGCCTAAAAACCCTCACCAGCCGCCAGTGTCCTCTCGCTATAGACGTGCCGCGGAACCAGTAGTATCCCGGCTCTGTTGGGAGCCCCGAACCCACCACGTGAGCGGGCAGCGGGTCAGTTGTGGTCGTTGGGGTGCTCATGATTCGCTGCCGCTCCGTTCGGTGTTCGGACTTTCGTCCGTCAGCAGCCGTTTCACCGCAAGCCCGATAACAAGAGCGAGACTGTCCCCGGTCTCACCATAACGCCGCCCCGCCTTGCTGGTGATCTCGACGCACGCCGATCCAGCCGACCCGCTCCCAATTCCCCACCGTTCCACGATCTGTCGCAGTCTCTCGAGCAGCCCGATTGCGCAGTGGAGGTGCGATGAATATCCGGGGACAACTCGGGAGATTCTCCAGGAGACAAGCGGCCTGAAATCCGCGGCGGTCGCCGTGCTTGGCAGGCCGAATTGCTTGCAAATATCCGGCTTCCAGTTTTTCCACATCTCGGGCCATAGCGATTCCGCGGATCGATCGTTGAGTGATCTGATCAAACTCTCCCTGTCGGCGCGGTTCCGCGGGGTGTCGTATGGCGTCCCAAAACCTTCGAGTGGCACACCGTCAAGGCAGAGAGAGATAAAGTCGCTCGGCGCTTCACCAAGCAGGGCGCTCAATTCGAAATCGAGCGGCGATCCGGTGAGTATAACGTCCGAACCAGCCGCCTGAGCGGCCGTCGATTTCGGGTCGGGTGTAGTCATGGATTCGTTCCTCCGCCGCTCGGCTTGGTGTTCGGAGATTGAATGCCAACTGGTCCTGGTGGACCTGCTGGAGCTTCGATACTTCCAGTCTCGCCGGCCGGCGCGGCGCTTGGTTTGTTGTTTTGGCCACGGCTTTCCATACCTTCCAGGGCCGCGCAGGAAATGGCCTGCTCTGGCTGGCATCCGATACCCGTGGCCGTTGGTAAGCGCTTCAGGATCTTCGCTCGGATCTGGCGCAGAAATCGCGCCGAATTCTCCAGCTTCTGGACCCGGACCTCGATTTCCGGATAGGCCCCATCCCAGACCCAGCCCCTGCCGCCATTGGCCGCGAACCCTTCGCACCAGGTGCGAGCCTCCGCGTCGAGTCGATCCGCGGCACGGCGGAGGTCGTCAAGGTCGCCGGAGCACAGTAGGGAACGAGGCTCCGAACCAGCCTCCGAACCCGCCGGCTCAACGACGTTCGGTTGTGTGGGGGTCGCGCTCATGGCTTTTGGTCTCCGTCGTTGGCCTTGGTGTTCGGAGAATTAACCGGCCTCATGGTTACAGTCGTCCCCATTTCCAGGGCCGCCCGCGCATGCTCAAGGACGTATTCTAGATCCCCGGCAGCGCAGATGTCTGGGGCGATTGCCCCGGGTCTCATGGGGGACTTGATTTCGTATCGGTCCGAGTTCGGTGCCGTTGTTGCTTGATTCGTCGCCACCGGGTCAGCCTCGAATGCGTAGGTGCCGCGTGGAGTCATCTCGATCCTGAATAGGCGAACGCCGCCACGCCGCATCTTCTCGGCGAGCAAACTGGCATGTCTCGTCCACCACTCTCCTGGGTTGCAGACCGGACATCTTGGATAAGATGGCTGTTCGTCCTTTTGCTCGTAACCGCAGATCGAGCATCGGCGCGTCATGGGGAAGTTTTCCGAACCCGCCGCCTGAGCGGTCGGGGTTGGGTTTTGTGGCGTGCTCATGCTTCAGGTCCTCCGCCGCTGACTTCGGTGTTCGGCAGATATTGGCGGTACCAATCCAACGTGTTCGGCGTCCACGGGCGGCGGCCTTTTTCTAAGTCCGAGACGTAGGGAGCGGAGCATCCCATCCGACGGGCCATCTCCCGGATCGACAGCCCTTGACGCTCTCTCTCCTCGCGCATACTGGCCCCAACGGCTTCATGGTCCCATTCGGATCGCTGGTTCCATGTATCGACTGCGTCCTCGCGGTCGAAAAATCCGTTCGTTTCGACTGGGCACACAGGGCATCTGGCGCGCCACACATTCGCGCATTCGTACACCTCCGCCAGACCCCCACAAAAAGGGCATGGGTACAGTTCCGAACCCGCCGCCTGAGCGGTCGGGGGTGTGGTCTGGGGTTCATTCATAGTCTTCGCTCCAATCGAGGTCGTCTGCGCTGAAATCCGGATCGTGCCCCAACCTGTCACAGAGTCCTCCGGCCAGCACGCCAGCGCATGGACAGTCGTGGGGCGGACGGCAGGCGCAGTCCTTCGCGGATTCCTCAACGAATCGCAGGTACTCCACGGACTCGTACGGGTCTACACTGTCCGAACCCACCACGTGAGCGGGCAGCGTTTCGGTTTGGGTGGTGGCATTCATTTGGGGTCGCTGCCGCTCCGTTCGGTGTTCACCGAATGACGTTGTTCATGATCCGAGCGTCCACCGATCCTATTTCCATCACGGATCCCTCGCGCTCGTTGCGGTAGATCGAATTTTCACTAACCACTACGTTGGTGCCGAAAACGGTCATGATTGGCGGGGAATGAACAATCTGAATGATCCGGACTCCAGTAAGCTGGACCCCGTTGGTAACGACGAGAGGGCCAACCACGCGCACATTGTCGTTCAGCCATTCGCGAAACTCGGATAGTTTGGCCCGTTGCTCGACCGGATCGCTCGACGGTCTCGGACAAACGCCTTTGCGCTGCCCCAACAAGAATCCACCCGCACAGCAGGCAGTCATGGCTGCCAATACCACCGCTTTCTTCACTGCTTTCATCTCTCTAACCCATCCTTTCAGTGACCACGCCCGACACGGATATTGTCGCTTTATCAGCGGGAGGGACCGATGACTTAGGTGTTCTACCAATAAAGCACCACTCCATCGAACGGCAGACCGTGCTCGGCCTTGAACCAGTCGCGCATTTCGTTCCAGTCTGCAAAACCGTCATCTCGAGCGAAGCGGTCTGCCTGTTCATCACGGAGCGTGATGATTCGCGCTCCAGCGATTGCCAGCAGGCATCCGGACGGCGGCTGCATCACAATGCCCTCATCAAAAATGCCCAATACCTTGATCTCTTCGAGTTTGGTTTCGAGCAGCACGCGCTGCTTGCTTCGATACGGCTTTCCAATCCACATTCGCAGGCTCAAGTGGTCGCCGCGGCGAGGGATACGCTTTGGCGGCGGACGAATGGTTTGTCTCTTGTTGCCAGATTCCACGAGCTGGGCGAAGCGCGGCTGAAACATTCTCACGAATCTGGCGGGACCACCGTAACGAGGTCTGCCGGCGCAAGCCTCCGTCAGTTCATCTACCGTTCCAGCACTATATTTCATGGCCGTGTGGTTGCGGTTTTCACCTTCACGGGGAGCGAGATGACGCGCACCACGCCTCGCCTCAGACCAAAGCGCTTGGCCACAAGATGATCCTCGACGAGTACGTCGTATCGCCAACCCCATCGCCAGTGCGTTCGGTCGTCTACCCGGCGGCGCAAGATCGGTTGTCCGGGCACCTTGACTTCCACCCAGGTGCCGAACGGCACGGTGCGTGGAGCGGCGATGCTCACGCCAATGACAGGAGGTCTTCCGCTGGCGGTCAGCGAGGAATCCGGGCCACAGCACAGCACGCACAAGCAGTAGGCGGTAATCTCGTTCATCGGCCACACTCCAACTCGTTCCGATCCAGTATGCGCGCAGCGCTCTCCGGCGCTGGTCCACGTTCAAGTTCCCACTGACGCACCACCGCCGGCAACTTGTGTCGCTCGGGATGGCCCGCAGGGTATTCTCCGGCAGCCCGCTCGACACGCGCCGCGCGCACGAGGGTCAAAAGTCCGTTGACCATCTCCAGCATGGCCACCGTGCCGGCGGGAACACGGTCCGGACTCTGTGCACGTTGCTCCGGGGTGATCTCACTGGGGGACGCTTCCATAACTCGAAGAGTCGCTCGGTTTCTGGGGAACTCCGCCCGGTCAGACGACCAAGGCCCCGAGGTCCACCATGAGGCGGGTGATTTCGGCGGTCAGCTCCAGGTCAGCCAAAGCGTAATCCACGGCACCCTGGGTGTCGGCGGCCCACAAATCAGAAAACTGGCTTCCATCGCCCGTTTTTCTATGCGCGCAACCCAGCACCTCCCCCAAGCGACGCAAGGAAACCCTCTCCCCGGTGCCGACGGCCCATATCTCCTGCAAGTCGCGGATGAAGTAGGGCGTGGCCATCCTCACGTCCTGCCGCAGAATCAAGGCCCGCTGGTAGAGGAACGGCCAATCGAAGTGCTTCACTCCAAACCCCACCAACCCGTAGGGGCCATGTGGCGGGCGGCAACGCAGATCCCGGTAGAATGCGGCAATCAAGTCCTGCTCACGCGCGCACCGAACCAACCGCTGCGGAGCAACACCAGGAGCACAGGCTTCCCGCGGTTTCACCTCGGAGTCGCCCACGGTCATGACCACCGTCTCGAGCGCGTCACCAAGTTGACCTCCCGCCACTCGGTAATCCCGCATGACGACGATTGCCACCGAGGCCGTACTGGCGCTCAAGGCGGCCCGGGCGCGAGCGCGCCCGGGGAACTCGCTGGCTTCCCGCCGGCACCCTTCAATGCTCGGGGCACGGCGGCGAAGGTCGCTATCGCTCAACTCCGGCAGCGGCACCGTCTCGATGTCGAAGACGCGCAGGATGAGTCCATCCGGAGAATACGCACTCGCAGGTGACGATGGAGGCATGACGCCCACACTGTAGCCACACTGTGACCCACCGTGTCAACAGGCAATCGCCTCGTCAGGGTCCCGCTGGAGGAGTGAATTGCCGCGGCGGATCCGGCATGATCGACAGCCGCCACAGGTGATGACCATTTGGCCACGCGGCGCCGCCGAGCGAGGTGGCCGCAACCCGGTCTCCGTGTTGCAGCATGATCCATTTCGGTGGCACCGCGGCAGGAATCCGGACCGGCACGTTGAACGGATAGAGAGCCAGCAGATCCGGCGGCACAGCGGAGGGGTTGTGATCCAGCATCAACCCGCGGATCGGATGACCATGCACGACGTGTTCCCTGCCGGGCGCGGCCAGCAGCGTCGCCGAAAGGAATCGCGGATCGGCTTCGGCATGGAAGGTCAGGGAGTAGATGGCGGCCCCCGAGTTTACGACGAACGCCACGACGGAAAACTCCCACCCATCCGGGCTCACCCAGATGATCGGAATGGGCGCTGGAGCCGGCGGCCACCCTTCCTCTGGCGGAGGAGGCGGAGGAGGAGGCGCCCCTCCGCCGGAATAGGTCGCCTTGCGGAAGGCTTGGCGCCTAAACGGGGGCTCCCTTTGCAGGTAGACGTGGAACGCATCGGCCCTCACGATTTGATAGTCCCCAGCCGGGTCATCCACCGTGATCAACTCGGTGGTTCGCAGGCGCATGTTCGAGTAGGCGAACACGGCGCCGATTTGCCCTTGCCCGACTGGATCTCCATTCGTGGGCAGCTCCGGGTGGATCTCGATCTCATCGATCAACTTGACGGAAAAGCCAGGCAGGTTGCCCGTGGGGTCCAACAAGGAAACCCGATGAACAAAAATGGCGTGTTCACAGGAGAATCCGCGACTTTCGATGGCGGTCGCGAGGTCCTCCATCGTGATGTACTCGAGCTCGAAGCCCATTTGCGCCCACGCCGCTGGAGCGTAGGGCCTCCAGTAGTACAATCCGTCCAGATCCCAAAGCGTCAGCAGGGTGCCGCGCCGCACTACCAACTCCGGGCACTCCATGCGGCGGCGGGGAATGCCCAAAGCGTCGAGCTTCGCATCCACGCTCGGATTCCCAACTCCCGAGGAACCGGAATCAGGACCGTTGATGTCGTGCGCGTAGATGTGCACGGCCCCGTAAGGGGTGACCGATACATCGTTGGTGCCCTGAATCCACCCCAGGCCCGTGTAGAGGTCCGCGTAGGCAAACCCATCGACGAAATGCTCCCACCCCAAAGGGCGGCAGTGCGTGATCCCGGAGACCAAGCCCACGATCTGATTGGCTGTCCGAGCCGTCATGGGGATCTGGAACCCAAGGTGGTATTCCGGGCCCATGACGTGCGTGATGTCGCCATAGCCCAAGGGATGCGCATCATGAAGGAAGGCGCGGGCTTCGCTCCATGGCCACGTAAAGCCCGGATGCCATTCCGCCGGCCCGAGAGCCGGTCCATTCTCCAGCACCTGATCCGCCAGCCAGGCGTGATCCTGCAACCGCCAGGGCTGTGGCCCGAGGAGCGGCTTGCCCAGGTCCACGCCGAACATCGTGTGCCTGAAATTCACCATGAAGACGCGCCAAAACGCGATCCCGCTGGGTTCCACGCTCAGGACGGCTCGGGGATGCGTGGGTGGGCCCGGGTAGTCGTCGCCATAACTCCACGTCCAGTTCATTCCCTGCGGCGCCCCGGCGGCCAGTTGCACCCGGAAGTGGTACTTGGTTTCCTCGCCGAACTCAGAGGGGATGAGGGGCGTCCAGAGGATCTCGGCATCGCCCGACGCGCCCAAAGCGCTCCAGTCTCGCCACGCATTCCAGCCAATGGTCGGCAGCAAGCTGGTCCTGAGGCGAGGCTCCCACCATCGCCCATCCTCGCCCAACGAGCCCAGGCCGAGGGGTTGTCCACCCGCATGAAACTGGCGCGTCAGCCCATGCGGGCCGTCCAGAAAATCCACCGCACAGGCGTCATCCCAATCCGGATCCGTGCGCGCATGAAAGAAGTCAAACCCCTCCATGAACAGGAGGGCGGTACAAACCGTGCTGCGGACCACGCGCGCTTGGCGCACGTGGTCCCCCTGCGGCAGGTGATCGCTCACGTGGTCCAGCCAGAGGTTCCACGGCTGCATGGAGTACCCCTGCCGGACGTAGCGCCCCCGGTACGAACGATGCTCGACGGAGGGTAGCACATCGTAGTGCCCATCCCAGTCGGGGTCCGCGGAACCCGGACGAGGCACCCACGTTCCGCGCAGTTCCTGAACCACCGAGTACCCGTCGGTTTCCGAGACAATATCCTGAACCCCGAACATCTCCAGGAACCAACCGTCGTATTCATCGTCAGTGGCGAAGAACGGTCCCAACTGTCGAGACTCGCTGACGTCCAGCAACACGCCGCCGGTCAAGTTGGTCGTTCTGGAAAACAAGTCCCACTTCCACTCCCCTTCCTCCGGCGGTGCAAAGCCGGACCTCGGATAGATCAGAAAGGAGCGCCCGGCTGGATTGATCTCGGTCTCCAACCCAGCCTCGATCCAGTCCGCCGGGGTGGGGACCACGGTACCGGCAAAGGTGATCAAGGAACGGTGGACGACTAGCGGCGTGGCGGCGTTCGACCGGATCACCTCGATTTGACCGTCGTGGCCGAGCACGTTGCCCAGGGTGTCGCTGGACACGACTTCCGGCATGAGGTCCGCGACGGTAGAGGAGAACATCCCCGGGCTATCGAGTAGCGGCTGAGGGCGAAACAGGGAGGCGATGACCGCCTGCCGGAAGATGGGATTGGCCGTCTGCCCACGCAGGGTAAACGACGGCATCGAGCTGACCATCGTGTCCCACATCGGCACATCGCCCGGATAAGCGCGCGGGAAGTAGTGGCGCTCCTCCACCAGATCCCAGGCGCCGCCCCGCGCGAGACGCCGCAACGTGCGGATGCCCCACGGCGGAAGCAGCAGACTCTGCCCGCTGCCGAGCGTGACGGTTTTGCTGGTCCGCCCGACGTTGTGGATCCGGATCACCCCATGCTTGTCATGCGGCCAGCCCACCTCGGCCACATCGTCATCGTCGATAATCACGTCGGCCAGGGCATAGCGTTGGAAGCGCTCCGCCTCCAAGGGAACGTCTTGAGGGGAGCCCACGAGCCGAATGGGCTTGAGTCCGGAATTCCCCTCCCACACCGCGTCCCGCTCGAGCACGGCGGCGCAATCGCCCATGGTGTATCCACTCAGGGCATACGTTCCCTCGACCAACCACGCGCCAAGAACAGGGTCGTAACCGACCGTGTTCAGAGCCGCGGCGGCCGCCAAATGGTCCTCGTGTCGATACTGGAATGGCCAGTTGAAGCCATCATCCGGGGTGTTGGGGCCAGGGATGCGGGTCCGCTTGTTATCCGCCGTGAGGACGTAGATCGCGCCCCAGGGAGGGATTTGGTGGGCGGGTTGCCCCCCGGAGAACGCCAACCACGTCCTGCCGCCGTACAGCGCCGCCAGCCGATCATCGCACGCCGCCAGAACCGAATCGAGGTCGGTGGCCACCACCGGCCCGAAGCGCTGCACGTAGCGTGGATTGCGAGCTTCCATGACCCTGCTAGGCGTAGTAGGCCGCGCCGCCGACACCGCCACCACCCGCCGGCGCGCGCACGCGGATGAGGCGGGTTTGCCCGGCGGGAACCGCTTGCAGGGCGATGCCGATGGCATTGGCTTCCGTCGCGACGAGGGCATTCCGTCCATTCGCCCGCCCCACGCCACCCATGGCCTCCACCGGCCCATCCACGCGGGCCAGCAAGGTGCCGCTGCGCTGCGTCGGCACCGGGACACCGCCGGTCTCGCCCTCTCTAACCGTGGTCCCCAAGAACTCCGTATGAGCGTCTCCCACCGAACCGGGGGCCACCGCCGTCCGCGCGCCGCCGCCGCCCGCCGGAAGCGGAGCGCGCCAGGCAGGCGTGCCCACCGGCAGGGTTTCGCCGCCTTGAAACCATGTGCTTTCCACGGGCCCGCGCTCTCCCACCATTTCCCCGTAGGCGGCCCGAAGTTGAGACCGGAGCTGCGCGTCGCCCCGCAGGGCGCGCGTCAGCGCATCGATGCGGCGCGCCTCCTCGCGCAGTTGCCCCACGCCGGGAATCGCGCCCTCCATTTGGTACCGACGGTCCAATTCCGGTTCCGGCACGTACGTCGCCCGGTCTCGGTGCGTCGCGAACTCATGACGCACCGTGTGCCCATCCGGGCCCCACTGGGCTGTCACCCGGGCATAGGCTTCGCTCAATGGCCCCATGTTTTCCCCGTCCTGCAGCTTGAGCGTAAAACCACCGTGGCGCGTCACGAAGGGCAGGTTCAACTGCGGAGCCGCCAGCAGGCGCGCGACCTGTTCAGCAGTGCGACCATCCGCATAAGGCACCTCCTGGGCGATCCCGCCGCGTGCATCCAGCACGATCTCGCGGCGCACCCCATCGTCCTGAACGGCGGTGGAGTGCCGTCCTTGACCCAAGGCCAGAATATAGCGCTCACCCTCGAGGGCCAGCGAGGCCCGAACCTCGCACACCGGCAGCCCGTCCGCTCCCAAGTCCGCGCGGAACGTGGGCAGCCCGTCCGACATCGCAATGGCATCAGCCAGCCGGGCGGCCGGGGACTCCAGAATGAGCACCTGACCATCCTCCTCGCCATTCTGATCCACGGACCATGCGACTGGGGCCCAGAGTTCCAAGCCCGGACGAAACCGAACCATGTCCAAGGCCTCCGGCGGCATGCGCACCAGAAGGTCGGTGTCGAAGGCGCTGTTCTGGCAAATCACCATTCCCTCACCGGCGCCGTGACCCGGCGTGTCCGGCGCCGCGCTCATGACGCCTGTCACGGGATCGAAGGTGATTTCGGACGGACCATCCCGCACGATCCGCAAGCCTGCCCGGTGACGCCCGCGAATGGTCTGCGGCAGTCGAAACGCGCGGTAGACCAGTTCCCGCAGGTACACCGCGGCAGGCAGGCTGTTGCGGGGGCGACCGGCAAAGAGTCTGGCATCCCGCAAATCCGGTTCCGGCACGAGAGTGGCCAATTCCGCCACGGTGATGCGCCGCGCACGCACCTCGGCGGCGTTCCAATGCGCCCAGGCATCGCTATCCCCGGACGGGATGGGTTGGGAGGCGTAGGTGAAGGACGATCCCGCCGGCTTGGCCCGGTGATACACCAACGCCACCAGCGTCGTCAGGTCCCCGTCGGGAAGCCAATAGCGCTGCCAAGCTGGATTCCAGTCCGGCTCGAGGACCAGATTGGTGACCTGATAGAGGTTCCTTCCCCCCACGACATGCACCCGCGTCGCAGCGCGCGAGACCGAATCCCCCTCGTCGATGTCGTCCGCGTTGGCGGGGATGATCGGATCCAAGGCTCCCAGCCGGCCCCAGCGGAGACGGTAGTATCCCTCGGCAGTGACCGCCAAGCCCGCCACCTGCGAGACGGCAGCCACCAAATCAGCCACCTTCCGCCCCCCTGAGGCATCGATGTGCTGGGTCGGGGTACTCTGCAACGCCGGGTGATACTGCCGCACGAAAGCGTGCGCCAAGCCCGGCGCGCCAAAGATGTCGTTGAGCACCTCCTCGGCGGTGAGCGGGCGAGTGGTCCACGTCACCCGGTTGCTGGCAAAATCGGCCGGACGGAGGTGGGCCCACCGCCGCACCCAACGGCCCTGCACCAGCCTGGAATCCGCCCGGTTCCAGTAGCCGAAGACCATATCAGCATCGAGCCACAACCGGTGATCCACGTAACGAAACTCGCGCTCGTTCCCGCCGGAGGAGGTGATGCGGGAACCGGTGGTGGCCACGCCGTAGAAGCGGCGCCCAAACAGTTCAAGCACCACCTCTTGGTAGGGGGCCACGACGATCTCCTCGCCATCGGCCACCACGAAGGTCACGAGCGCTTCCCCCGGTTCGACACCCCACGACCAGGTCAGCGCGACGCGCTGCACGCCGAAACGCGCCAGCGGGGGCGCCTCGGCATCCCCGGACCAAGCCGCCGCATGGACCGCCACGATGGGTTGCCAGGAAACGCTCATCGCCTTGTTCTCCTTTGTGGCTCTTTCGTGGCCTCATGGTCAACGCCATTTCCGGCGGGGTCCACTCGAATCAGGCTGGTCCAGCGCAGGCCGCGGGCCAGTAGTCGGCGCTGAACTTGTTCGGCTTGCGGCGGCGCCATGGTGAAAAAGGTCGCCCTCTTCATGGCCCGCGGCGAAACCCCTTCTCGAGAATCGCCCACCCGATGGGTCAAGATCCCCCGTTCCACGGCGAGTTCCCGCAGGGCGAGCACGCGCACCTTTTTGGTCTGCGCGATGCCCGCCAGCGCAATGTCGAGGAAGGTTTCCTCCGGAGGCCCCGGAGGGCAGACGATCAGAATCCGACTCCAGTTCATCTCTCATCCCCCTTCCGGGCGTCCAAGACCGCCTGGGCGATCATGTGCAGGTCACCCGCCCGCGGATCGACGTATTGCCCGCGCACGTCCAGCATCGCCAAGGAACTCTCGCCCGCCGCGCGTTGCGATTCAGCGCGCGCCCGAGCCTCCTCCCACGCCATCGCGACGGCGGCAGCCTCGGCCTCCGGGCTGTCGAAGTGGCGGCGACCCAGCGGATGACGGTCCAGATCCAGCGCCCAGCAATACGTCCCCTGTCCAGTGTCGTTGCGCAGGCGCATCCGCCGGGAACCCACCCAATAGGGTTGGGCGGACATCTGCTGCTTCAGGTCCGAAAGCTCGATGGGCATGGCCCGCCCGGAACGCCTCAACCGCTCGCGGATCTTCGCATGGATGCTGGCCGCGTCGAAGTAAAGCGTCATGGACGGGAAGTGCAACCGGTCGTCCACCACCTCCAGCACACCCGGGCTGCGCACCTCGACGTTGAAGTAACGACGCACGCCGCCGTTCTCCTCGGCCAGGGCGCCCATCGAAAACGAGGTGACCATCTCGCTGAAGAAGACCGTCATGTTGCCCTCCGCGCGGGCCGTTTGATCGCCCTCCTCCACCACCGCCAGTGCCGCCCTTTCGAGGTGCGAGGTACACATTTCGGGAAGATTGAAGATTTGCAGATACGCGCGCATCGCGGCGTAGGCCACGCCGTAGTTGTTCTTGGTGCGCTCCTGCAAATGGCGCAGGTCATCGCGCTGGCCCCACCGGGCGTACTCCTCGAAGAACACGTCGCCAAACCGCTTGCGCGAGCGGAGCAGCGCCCTCCACAACGTGAAGAGCAGAGGCATGACTTCCTGAAACCAAGCCAGGGTCTCGCCGCTCTTGTCGGAGCGCCGTTCCTCGGCCAGGTGCAGATGCACGAACCGCTGGAAAGTGGCGGAATCCCCCGCGGAATGCTCCGAGGTCACGATGGCGTTGGTCCGGACCATGCGCCGCCCACGGCCACCCTCCTTCTTGCTGCCCGAGGAACGGTCCCAGAAGGTCCGCAGGAGCTCCTTCACCGCCGGCGCCACGTCAGGGCGGTAGTCGTCCAACCAGACCGGCAGGTGCTCCTGCTGCTGCATGGCGATCAACAACCCGGGGCCGGTCATGGAGGCCAGCGCCAGACCGGAATCACACGAGAACCCGAAGAAGCGCATGAAGATGCGGGCCATGGTGCTCTTGCCGCCGCCGCGCATACCCACCGTCCACTGTCCCGGGAAGAAGTTGAGGCGTCCGAACAACTCCGGCCCCACCGCATAGGCACACAAGGACCCGAGCGCCATCCAGGCGTCGGCACTGCTGGTGGTGCCAAAGAGGCCCTCGAGAAAGCGGTACGCCAAGTCCTGCAAGGCCGCGGGATCGTCCTCGCCCTCGGCCAGAACGAAGGTCTCGTCTGCCTTCCGGCGCAGTCCCATGGAGAGTCGCCAAGCCGGGTGCCCCTGGCGGAACGCCTCTCCTTCCCGGTCCGTTTCGGAAACCAGGTAACCCACGCCCTCCCGCCAGATGATGCCGTCCTCGTCAGGGAAGATGTATTCGCCTCCGTCCGCAATGGCGCCATCGGACGCGATCCACATGCGCGCCTTTTCGTGCCATCCATAGGCGGTCACCTCATTGACCACCTGCCCCACCAAGGCGGCATTCATGTCCTCGCGCAGGGCCTGGAGCTCGTTCTCGTTGCCGCCCCAGGTGAAGGGCCCGGCCGTGATGCAGCGCTCCCGGAAGCGCACCGGGCTGTGCACCTCGCCGCCGAGGTCCAGCAAGCGCGACTCGCCGTGGACATTGACCAGCCGGCAGCGGCGGTGGACGTCACCGTCAAAGCGGCGTACGAGGTACAGCCAATCCACGAAGAAGTCGGTTCTTGAGACTGGCGCGCCCGCGAGCACGGTTTCCGCGAGGAACGCCAACCGATGTTCGCCGGCCTCGCGCTGGCGCTTGAGAAAACCGCTCCACCAGGAAAAGGCCCGGTCGTTGAGGCAGCGCTTGAGGACGTAGTAGCGGTCTACGCAGGCCTGATAGGCGGAAGCGACATTCTCGACCACCCGGACTGCCGCGGCGGGCGATACGCCGCCCGAATCGCCACCCTCACCGCCCTCCGCCATCCCTCCGAAGGCAGAGGGGCCCAGCACCTGCTCGAGGATCTTGCGCAACTTGCGGGCGATCTTGATCTCCCGGCTTCCGCCGCGGGCCAGCTTCGGCTTGTAGAACATCCGGGCGAGGGCCGCCTGAATGGCCTTCTCGTCCTCGGAATCAAACAGGCTCGTTTGCCCCGGGTTGGAGGGTGGCGCCGCCTCATCCAGCACAGACGTGAAGGCCGCGCGAATCGCGTCCGCCGTCTTGCCTTCGCGCCGCAGCCGGACGAGGGCGGAATCCCAATCGACCTTGCCGCCGGCCCGCCGGCCCGCCACCACCGTTTCCCCCTCCCGCCATTCCGCAGGGAGGTGTCCCACCCGCGCCTTGTAACCGCGCTTGGCCGCGATGATGGCGAGGTAGCGGGCCCACTTCTCCGCCTCGAATCGTTTCTTCCGATCCGGGATGCGCAGGCTCTTGTCCTCGTTGTCGAAGACGATGACGACCTCGCGGGCCTGCAAAGATTCGAGCCAACGCCACAGCTCGCCCAGAACGGACATGCTTCCCGGGCTGTCCTCACGGACCATCGAGATGCCTGGAATGGCCGCGGCGGCGCAGTGCCGTACGCCCGCCTCGAGGAAGGCCGCCGCCTTGAACTCACCCTCGGTGATCATCACGCGCCGCACGGAGGCCGGCTGACCACGCGGCACGTACAGGTGGGCATCGTGGCCGGTGACCGCATCCTTGTGCGGTCGCAGATAGAAGCAGTGCGACGGATCGTCCGTTTTCCAGTACGGGATCAGGACGGGCTCCGTCCACCCGCGGACCATGCGCCCCTCGGCATCCTTTTTCCCCGAGTTGCCCAGACCGTAGAAGATCGGATTGGGCCGGGCGGGCTTATTCTCGGAAGCCGGCACCCAAAGTCCGCACTCGACCAGTTCCGCTTCCGGGTACTCCTGACCCAGTTGATCGAGGATGGCGCGATTGGACCTCAGGCTGGAGCGGAATCCCTCGCGGGCCACCGACTCCGCGGACAATCCCCGTTGCCTCAGGATCTCGGCGCGATGACTGGGCGCCAAGGCAGACCGGGCCAGGAACGCATCCAATGGTGAAGGCTTGCCGTCGTCGCGCCCCTTGGCTTCGTCCACCGCTGGCGGGGCACCCTCGGGAGCCATCGAATCGAAGACGACGTCCTCGTCAGCCTCGGAGGCCAGAGCAGGAACTTCGTCCCCCTCGGGAGTCGTCTCGGAAACCCCGTCGCCGGACGGCACCTCAGCGGCATCTTCGGCGGAAGGACGCTCCATCCCATCATTCGGCACGGAATGGACCGCGACGGGTTCGGGAGCTTGCTGCTGTGGTGATAAAGCGGGCTGCTGCTCCTCTTCCGCGGCGGAATCCGGGTAGCGAGGTGGGACCCCACGACGCGCGCGCGAGCCGGGCAAAATCGAAGGAGCCCGCACCTCCTCGCGATACACGCCCGCCTCCTTGAGCCACATCAGCCAGGCATCCTTGCGCGAGACGTTCGCGAGCAGTGCCAGGACACCGACCTCGTTTTTCCCCGGCATGTTGGCCGAGCGGCAGGCCGCGTTGAAGCAGTGGAACCAGTCCTTGCCGTCCTTGGTAACGACCCCCGCTTTGCGGTGGTCGCAGAACGGGCACGTGAAGTGGTTCCACTTCTCCCCGGAACCCTTGGGACCGTGGCCGTGCTGCTCAAGCAGGCGGCGCAGGGGAAGGCGTTCGCGGGCCTGTTCTTCGGCCCTCTGGCTCTCGTGGGAGATAGGCACGCTCTAGCTCCCTTGCGGTGTTGACCAACGAGATTGCGGCGGCGCCAGAACGGCCAAAATCGCCTCAAATAGCACACCCGCAGCACACGAGAATTGTAACCAACGTCGCTGCAACAGATTCCGCAATATGTGGTGAAATGGTAGTTCATCGGCACGATCGTGCCGGGTCGGACGAAGACTCGACCGAGGATGTTCTCGGCGGCGCGTCCCTGGTGCACGGGCAGGAAGTGGGTCTTCCCGAAAAGCTCGCGAACCTTGTCCTCGAGCTTGGTGAAGGTGCTCGACCCGGCGTAGCTGTCGTCGGACTCCATCATGGCGGCGAGCTGCCGGTCACTCATGGCGTTCACGCCGCTGTCGGTGAGCATGTCCAGGTAGATGTCGCGGTTCTTCAGCAGAAACGTGTTGTTGCCAGCTTCGGAAATCGCCTCGAGCCGTCGCTCGATGGGCACCAGATCCAGCTTCTGCACGATGCGGACCTTGTGCATTTCGAGGGGCAGGGGCTCGCCGGAGAACAGTTTGACGTGGGGCATGGGCTCGGGGTCGTTGGAGTTGGGTGCTGGGTCGTTTCGGGGCGCGGCAGACGAGTCCACGCCGATTTCCGGTCATTGGTCCCCGTGCGCGCCCGGCGCTTCAAGGGGGTTGTGGCGGATTGCCCCAACAAGCCCCCAAGGCCGCCGACCCGGGGGCAATCCGCCGCGGGGTCGGTCCCACTTATTGATACTTGGCATCCGCGGAATCGGAGTCGTTCCGTCGGGTCCTGCCTGCTCGGTTGGCGAATTGGCGCGTGACCCGCCTCGTCGCCGCGGCGGTAGCCCGTGCCGGGGATCGGTGAGAAGGGGGCCGCTGCCGCGTCCCGTTGACTTGGGGCGGACGCACCCATCCGGACCGTGCGCCGACGCGGGGAAGTATTGATAAGTGGGACTGACCCCTTACCAAGGCCAGGAGAATGGCGATGACTCGGCGAACGCGGCGGCGGCTTCCGCGTGGAGGGTCAGGGGGCGAGCACCACGCGAACGCGGAAGAAGCGGGCGAGGTCCTGATATTCCGCCGGCGCGGACCAGCGTTGGCGCGACCGCTCCAAGCGGAACTCCCCGAGAACCTCCCAAGGCAGGGCGAGGTCCAGCGTCGATTCCACGGTGACCTCTGCGTTCACGGGTCCGGCGATGTCGAGGTGTCGGAGTTCGTGATCGGCGGAGGCGGCGATGGGCGGCGGCAAGGGTCCGGTGCCGAACCGGGCAAGGCGTTCACCTCCGACCGGTTCGGAGGTGCCGTCCGCGCTGAACACGCCCCGCAGGGCCAGTTCGCCCGCGAACCCAGCCGGCGGCGCGATGCGATAGGAGAGCAGGCGGGAGTCATGGTCGAAGAACGGGCCCCAGCGGACCCGGCCCTCGGCAGGGAGGTAGGTGCCGCCGTGGGACAGTTCGGTTGCGGTGAAGCCGTAAGGCAGGATTTCCTCGATGGCCTGGGCCTGGACAGTGTTCGCGGGCACGACCTGAAGGGTGATGCGTGCACCGTCCAGGGCGCGACGTGCGCCGGAGGCGGGAGCGGGACCGTGGAGGGCGGCCTGGGACGGGGACGAGGGGGAGGTGTCGGGGACCCACCACAACGGGGCGGCGCCGGCGGCAGGATCGAGGCGATACTTCTCGCCGTTGCGCCAGAGGAACCCGGCGCGGGTGACGTAGTTTACGGGAATGGGCACAGGGGGGACGGTCCAAGTCGCGCCCTGCTTCCACGCGGCGCCGTAGCCCGTGGCTTCGTTGATGCCGAGGAGCAGGTTGACGTCGAGATCAGCCGGGTGGGTGGAGGTCGGTTCGAGCGACGCGTCGCCGGCGACGGCGGATTCGCTGCCGTCGGTCGAGAGAATGCCGACGAACTCGGCGCGGGTGGTGGCGTTGGCGGGCGGCAGGACGGTGTATCGGAGCGTGCGCGCCAGGTTGTCGGAGAAGGGCCCGAACTTGACCTGCCCGGTCCGCGGATCGAGGACGCCGCTCTCGTTGACGGCGGAGACGGTCCAACCGGCTGGGGGACGATCGGCGACGGCATGGAAGGCGACGCCGGGGGCGGGTTTGGATTCGAGCACGACCTCGAGGGCTTTGCCGGGCACGTAGCTGCCGGGGAGGATGCGCGTGACGGTGCTGGTGTCCCGCGGCTTCACGGCGAGCACGCCCGCGGAACTGAACACCGCGGTTGGGCTCGCTGCATGGGTCACACGGGCGCGATAGGAACCGGCCTGGGCCAGTGTCACGGCCTTCAGCAGCAGCGTGGCCTGGGTGGCCGACGGAACGGGGACTTCGCTGCCGCCGGGCGCCGGCGTGAAGAGCCATTGGTACTCGAACGGCGGGGTGCCCGCCGCCGCGACGACGAACGTCGCGTCCTGCCCGACGAACACGGACTGGGGAAGAGGTTGGAGCGTGATCGTGGGAGGCACATCGATCGGCGACGACGCCTCGGGAACCAGGAGAAAATTGTCGAGGTACGCGGCCCCGGGGGGCACCGCAGTCCCTTCCGAGTATCCGCCGAGGGCAAGGACCAGATTTCCTTCGGCCGGCAGCGACCAGTCGGCATTTCCCTCGGTGCCGCCCGCACCGGCGAGTCCGTAGGAGCCAATGCGCCGCCACTGGGGACCGTTGGCGGGGCCATCGGCGTCGTAGAAGGCGGTGACCACGCGCGTGGCGCCTTCGAACCGGAGGCGAAGGGAGCCATTCTGCGTTCCCAGAGGTCCGGTGTCGCCGTCCCTGCCGACGGGATTGCCGTCGGTGTCCAAGCCGGTGACGAAGCCACGCGTGGCGCCGGTGGCGTACAATTCGAGGAACACCAGTTGGTCGCGGGTCGGATGGGCGAGCTGGATGCCCACGGCGGCGGTTCCCTGCCCGGTGGTGATCGCGGAGTGGTGGACGTCGACCGTGACTTCCCAATCGGAGCGGGTGGGCACGAGGACTCGGGAGGCAAGCGTGCGGCTGGCGGCGTCGAATCCGGCGGGGTCGGGACTGGCGACGCGGTATTCCAGGCGTTGCGCCGTCTCGAGGAGCGTCGCGCCGCCCTCGATATCGTCCGGGACGTTCCAGAGGAGGGGATCGACGCTGCCGTCGTTGAAGTCGTCGGAGGCGCGGTTGACGGTATCCACCGGGCCTCGCAGGCCGTATTTGGCCAGGAGATATTCGTGGACCTTGCCGATCTCGTCGGCCGCGAGCGCACGGCGGAAGATGACGAACTCGGCGAGGTAACCCCGGTACGCTTCCTCGTACTGAGCGCCGGAACCGCCGAAGGACAGCCGTCCGATGCCGGTGGTATCCATGGGTCCCGGATTGCCGTGGGTGGTGTCGATTTCGGTGCCGTTGACGAAGGACTTTTCGGTGGAACCGGCGTCGATGACGATGCCGAGCACGCAGGTCGAGGGGTTCACCCAGCCCGGAAGGTCGGCGGGATGGAGTTTCCAGACGCCGTTGAGGTGGATCGATGGGGGGTAACCACCCGGACTCCAGGGACCGAGGAGGGTGTTGGAATCGAGCCCGGCCACGGCGCGCTGCGAGGCGCCCGTGCCTTGATTGCGGAAGACGAGAAAGGCGCTGAATCCATTGTAATCGATCTTCGTGACGTCCCGCACGAAGGACTTTCCGCCGGGGAATTCGAGGGCGGGCTTCCCGTTCAGCTCGGCGACGCTCCGGCGGTACACGATTTCCTGGCCCGCCGTCTGCACGGTGACCGGGGAAGACGCGGAACCGGGTTCCGGTCGCCATTCCGGAATCGCCTGCCCCTCGGCCAGTCCGGCGAACTGTGCGCTGTCGGCGCGGTACCAGTCGTGGAACCCGCCGACGCCGGGCACCTCGGTGACGGGCACTTCGGTGCCACCGGGCACGCCGAAGAACTCCACCTCGTCGAGGGCGACGAGGCTCCATCCGGAAGGATTGCCGACGATGGGGAACGTGACCCCGGAGCCGTTTTCGAGGATGTCGAAGCGCACGTAGCGGGCGACCCTCCGGGACAGGGGAATGGGGGAGCCGAACGCGGCGAGGTTGCCGGGCACGGTGACCTCGGCGGAGAGCGGCGTGTAGGTCACGCCGTCGACGGAGAGTTCGATGACCATGCGATGGACGGCGGCCCCGGCTTCGTGCGAATTCCAGATCAGCAGCTGGTCGAGGGTGTGGACGGCCCCGAGATCGAAGGTGATGGCCGGATCGCGATCCGTCCCGAAGCCCTCGCCGACGCCGACGCTTTCCCAGAAGGAGGTATCGAAATGGACCCCGTTGACGGCGTTGGCCGCGATCCGCCCGTGAGTCGCAAGTTCGCTGGTGGCGGTGGCCTTCACCCCGGGGATGGGGGTGGGGGTGGGGGTGGGATCCGCGTGGGCCAGCCACGCAGGGGCCGCCAGCAACAGGGCGAACAGGAGCAGCCGCGAGGCCGATCGGTGCAAGGCGTGCAGGAGACGGTTCGGGCGCTTCATGGGAACAGGTATAGCGGACGAGGCTGGATTCGGACTAGGGACATATGTCCCCAAAAACGTTTGGCGGCTGCATTTCCCGCTGCCGCCGCCCGGAGTTCCTGTCCTAGCAGGCTGTCGGACTTAGGAACCAGACGGAACAGCCCGAGTAATAAATGCA
>CAZSOV010000027.1:0-41998 GCA_964608505.1 uncultured Verrucomicrobiota bacterium | reverse complement strand
CCTATTGGAGCGGCGGCGATTTTTCGTCGGTTTCAAGTCCGACGGGCTGCTAGGCTTGGGGTCGAGCCATGGAAGGAACGCCAGTCCCCATCGATTCTCCGGGTCCGGAGCCGCGGGTCCGGCGGGGAGAGTTTTGGGCCCGCCACGGGGCCGCGATGGCGTTCGCGGGTCTGGGATTCGCGGTCACCGCGGGGGCGGGACATCAGATGAGCCGTTGGACCGAGGCGCGCGACGCCGAACGGTTCTCCGCGGAATGCGAACACGTCGTGATGCTCATCGAACAGAAGATGGAGCGGATCGAGACGGCGTTCGGGCGGATGCGGGACGCGTGCGCCGCGACCGAGGGGCGACCGAGCCAGGAGGAATTCGTGAACTGGACCGGCCTCATTCTCGCGCTGCGGAACAATTATCCCTGCGTCCGCATCGTGGCCTGCGCGCCGAAGGTCACGCCCCAGGAGCGCGACGCGCATCTGGCGCTGGCCTGCGCGGAGCACGGAGCCAACTACGCGCCTCCTCCGGGAGGGGAGAGGAACTTGATCTGGCTGCCGGCATGGCGAGTCTGGGCGCGCGACCCCGGTGCTGGGTTCGCCCCGGGCACGGATCTGGGGCAGGCGGTCCGCGCTCGGCCCAGCCTGACCCCGGCGTTGGGTGCGGTCGTGGGCTGGGTCAGCGACAGTCCGTCGCCGGCGGGATCGGGCGAAACGGGTTATTGGTTCACGATTCCGTTGGGTTCGAAGGAAATCTCCCGGCAGTACCAGCGGCAGCTACAGTCGATTCGCGGCGAGTCGCCGGCCGACTCGACGAAGCGAATCCGGGCCGTGCGCACGGGTTACGACACCGGTTTGCTGGCGGTGCTGATTTCCGGGGACGACTTCCTGCGCGAGTTCAACGGGGACGGCGGGCCGCGTCCGGTACATGTGGCCCTGTACACCTCGAAGTCGCCGCGACCGGACCAGCTCCTGAACCCATCCCAACCGGCCCCGGGCCGTCCGCGCCGGACCGCCGATCACGTCATGCCCTGGTACGGACGCCGGTGGACGGCGCGGTTCAGCAGCACGCCGCTCTTCGAGGCGGGAAGCCTGCGCTACCGAAACTGGCTCGTGTGGGGAGGGGGGGTTCTGCTCAGCCTTGCGGGCGCCGCGGTGGTGCTCTGGCAGACGCGCCTGCGATGGAGGGAAGTCGCGTTGGCGGCGAGGCTGCGGGACGTGCTGGCCGATCAGGAGGCACTCAGCCGCGATTTGCATGACGGAACCCTGCAATCCATCCACGGCGTGGCGTTGGGACTCGAACGCGCCCGGCGCTTGCTGGAACGGCGTCCCGCCGAGGCCCGGACCCAGATCGAGGATTCGGCCCAAGCCCTGCAACGCGTCACGGCGGAACTCCGGGAGGTGATCCGCCAATCGGACCCCGGGACCCGGGAGGAGGTTCCCCTCGGCCAGGTCCTGCACGGCATGGCGGCGCACTTTCGCCTGGCCAGCGAAATCGACGTGGAGATCGCGCTCGACCCCGGCGCGGACACGGACCTTTCGCAGTCGCAGTCACTGCACCTCGCGAACATCGCCCGCGAGGCGCTGGGCAATTCGCTGCGCCATGGGCAGGCCCGCCGAATTCACGTGGAACTCCGGCGCGAACCGGACGGAGTCCTCCTCGTCGTGCAGGACGATGGACGCGGATTCGACGTGGCCCGGGCCGTGGGGCACCAGGGCCGGGGGCTGCGGAACGTCGCGGCCCGCGTCCGGGAGTTGGGAGGATCCCACCGCTGGGAATCCACCCCCGGCGCCGGTGCGTGCCTCACGGTTCGGGTGCCGCGCGCGCGCGCGGTCGGTCCTCCTCGACGCGAAACGCCATGACTGAAACGCCACCATTGCGCCTGCGCATTCTGCTCGTGGACGACCATGCCGTCGTCCGGGTCGGCCTGCGCAACCTGATCCAGGACGAACCCGATCTCCTCGTCGTCGGCGAGGCGTCCACGGGACGGGACGCCGTGCGCCTGGTGCAGGAGGCACGTCCGGACATCGTCGTGCTGGATCTCCGCCTTCCGGACGGGCTCGGGCTGGATTTCCTCGAGGCCATCCGCGCGAGCCCTTCCCATCCGCGGGTCCTGATCCTGACGTCGTACGCGGACGACAGCCTGCTCCTGGCGGCGTTGAAGGCCGGAGTGGAAGGCTATCTGCTCAAGGACACGGCGGCCGGCGACCTCATCGAAGCCCTGCGCCGCGTCGCGGACCGGGGAACCGCGATGCCCCTGCCCGCGCCCTCCGGAACGGGCGCGGATCCCCGGGGTGATGCCCGACCGGTTTGCGAAGGCTGGAGGCAACTGACCGGCCAGGAGCAGCGGATCTTCGAGTTGGTGGGGCGCGGCCATTCCAACCGGGAAGTCGCCGGACAGACCGGCCTGACGGAGAAGACGGTGCGCAACTATCTGACCCGGGTGTTTGCCAAGCTCGGGCTGAACCGGCGTTCCGAGTTGGTGGCGGTTTACGTCTCGCAACGGACGGGCACCGGCCTGTCGCGGGCCCGGAATTCGACGGACGGCTCGAGGCGGTGAGGCCGCGAAGGGGTCAATCCCACTTATTTATACTTCGCACTCCACGCCATCGCGTGGGTCAGGACTGCACCTCCGGCACCTCCGACTCCCGGGTGCCCGCCTCATCCCTGCCTGGCTCTCCCCTGCTCGCGCCGGCGCGAGCAGGTACGCCCGGTCAGGAGCGCGCGCCGGCATCAGGGGACTGTTGATAAGTGGGACTGACCCCTCACCTATCGGGGTGCCCGGACGCGTCCGGAGAGGTCGATGCGGAGGGTGGCGGCCACGGTGGCGGCGGGGTCGAGTCCGGCAGCGGGGAGCGGCGGGGCCGGGGTGGAGGCGGTCGCGCTTTCGTTCCACCAGGCGGTGCGCGCCTCGAGGGTCCATTGGCCGAACAAGGGACATTGATTCAGGCGGTGCCGCAGGTCGGCGGCGGAGGCGGGACGATCCGCGGGATCCTTGGCGAGGCAGGACAGGATGAGGCCGTCGAGTTCGGGACTGACGGGACCGGCACCACGGAGGCGGGGAGGGACGGGTTCGTCCGCGAGGTGCCGGGCCAGCAGATCCTCGAGCGACGAACCTTCGAACGGCGGTTGCCCGGTGAGCAGGTGATACCCGACGGCGCCGAGGGCGTAGAGATCGCCGCGGGGTTCGGCGTGCCCGGGATTGCGGATGGATTCGGGCGGCAGATAGAGCGGGGTGCCGGAGAGATGGAATTCGTCGGGTTCGGCAGCGTCGGACGACTGGCGGGGGCCGGGATCGGGATCGGGATCGGGGCCTTGGGAAAGGGGGCGGACCAGGCCGAAGTCGAGGACCTTGACGCAATCGGGGACGCCGCCGCGCTGGCAGAGGATGATATTGGCGGGTTTGATGTCGCGGTGGACGAGGCCGCGGGCGTGGGCTTCGGCGAGGGAATCGCAGACTTGGGCGAGGATGTGGAGGACGCGGGCCTCGGGCTGGGGGCCATGGCGATAGACGAGATCGGCGAGGTTGATGCCCTCGAGATACTCCATGGCGTAGTAGAAGACGCCGTCGGGCGTGCGACCGAAATCGTAGATCTGGATGGTGTTGGGATGGGTGAGCTGGCAGGTGAGCTGGACCTCGCGTTCGAACTGGCGGATGGCGGCTTCGGTAGCGCGTCCGGGGAGGAGCAATTTGACGGCCGTCTCGCGTCGGAGCAGGGCATGGCGGGCCTTGTGGACGACGCCCATGCCGCCCTCGCCGATTTTCTCCTCGAGGGTGTACTGGCCGAGGGTGCGGAGCTTGAGTTCGGCCTCGTCGGCCTTGCGGCGCCAGGCGAGGTTCCAATAGGAATTGAGGAGCGCGGCACCGGCGGCCACGGCCAGCAGGGCGAGCAGGATGCGGAAGATGGAACGGAGGACCCGCAGGGGTTCGTAGGCCTCGGCGGCGTCGAGCTGGGTGACCACGCCGAAATGGTGGTTCGTGAGCCACCGCCAGGCACCGACGACCGGTATGCCGCGGAAATCGCGGGTGGGCTGGACGTCGACGCCGGACGTGCCGTCGCCCTGGATGGCGCGCTCGACGAGGGCGATGAGGGGAAGCGTCGCGTTGGTGGCGGGACGGGGATGGCCGGCCGCGAGATCGCCGCCGGGATCGCGGAGTCGGAGGTTGAGCGCGGACGTCGTCTCGGCGCCGGCTTCGAGCAGTCCGAGCCGCCGGAGCTGGGCGTCGAACCGGCTTTGGGACAGCATCAGCCCGTCGTCGTCGAAGGCATAGGTTTCCCCGCTGTGGCCCTGCCGGACCGAGGCGAGGATGCGGGAGAACTCCAGTTCGGGACTGAGGAGAAACGCGAGCGCGCCGCGCACCTGGCCATCGGCATCGCGGACCGGGGCGGCGACCTGCATCAAGCCACCCGAAGCGCGGCCCATCCGGTCGCGGCCACCGGGCCAGGCCGGCCCCCCAAGCCCACCCGGCCCACCCGGCCCCGGCGGCCCGTTGGTGCCGGCGGGGTGATCCCAACCGCGACCGTCCTCGGGACGGGGCCGCGTGGGATCGGGCCACGCCCCGGCGAACCTGCGATTGCCCCGCGGCGCGGGGGCCGAAGCCGAACCCGCGTCCCCGGCAGGCGGGCCCGGTCGGAAGCCACGGTTGAAGCCGCCGGGCCGGGGGCGATCCGGACGCATCCGGAAGGGGGTGATGATGACGGGCTCGGCGGCGGCGAAGAGTTCCCCGAAGGCTGCCTGGTGGTTTTCGTTGACCGAGGCGCCGAGACGCATGCGCCCCGGCCCGGTGTCGGCGATGATGAGGCCGTTCGTGGTCACCAACTGGGCGACGAAGTAGCCGGCCGAGCGCATGCGGGCTTCGAGCGCGGAACTGAACTTGCGGTAGGCGGCGGGAACCTGGCCGCCGGGCGGACCACGTCGACCCCACCCCGGCGGTCCACCGGGACCACCGGGACCACCGGGTCCGCCAGGTCCACCGGGGCCCTCGGGTCGATCGGCTCCGGTCGCGGGTTCGGGTTCGGCGGGGGCGTTGGTCGGCGATTGGGCGAGGAGGGCGAGGGATTGCTCGAGAACGGAGGGTTCGGAGGCGATTCCGGAGGCGAGGCGTTTCTGGGTGCGGATCCAGACGTCGAGGCTGGTGACGTTGGCTTCCAGGGCGGTGAGGAGTTCGGTGCGGAGCTTGTCCTGGAGGGCGCGACGGACCGAGTGGTCGGCCCACCAGCCGATGCAGGCGACCAGTCCCGCCACGAGCAGCGGGTAGATCCAGAACCACTTCTGTCGTTGCGACACCATCGGAAACCCCTGGAGGGAGCATGTAGCGGGCGGGGAGTGGGGCGCACTCCCCAAGTTACGAAGGGAGGGAGGAACGGGACCAAGCGGGGGGGAGGGACGTCGGCGAAGGCGCCCAGAGAAGGGGAAGCCGGCGACTCGGCAGTCGCCGGCCCCATCTCGCAGGCTGGCCTCGGCCTTCCGTCGGGGTCGTGGCAGGGTCGGGGGCGGCCAACCCTGTTCACGGACCATGACGCAGACCGAATTCGAAGCGGCTCACCCGGGATTGTTTCAGCTGGACCCCGACGCGGGGGTGGCATTGACCGCCTATTTGCGAGAGCGGGGCATCCTGGCGGCGGACGAGGAGCCACGAGAGATCCGGCGGGCGGGAGCGGGGAACATGAACCGCGTGGTGCGGGTGCGGACGGACCGCGCGTCGTGGATCGTGAAGCAATCGCGTCCGTGGGTGGAGAAGTACCCCCAGTTCGCGGCGCCCTGGGACCGGGCGCTGCGGGAGCTCGAGTTCTACCGGGGCGTGGCCGGCCTGCCGGGGGTGGCGGACCGCATGCCGGCGCTGCGCTGGGCGGATCCCGAAGCGCGGTTGCTGGTCCTGGAGGATCTGGGGGAGGCCACGGACTACACCGGGCTCTACGCCGGCGAGATGCTGTCGCCGGACACGACGGAGGAAGTCGCGGATTACCTGTCGGCGTTGCACAGCGCGTTCCCGGAGGCGCGCGCGCCCTTCCAACTGGCGAACCGGGAGATGCGGGCCTTGAACGCGGAGCACATCTTCTTCCTGCCCTTGCGGGAGGACAACGGACTGGACCTGGACCGGCTGCAACCGGGGCTCCGCCGCGTCGCCCGGCCTTGGAAGGCGGACTCCGTGCTGCGGGCGGAAGTCGAGCGACTGGGCCGCGCGGTGTACCTGGTCGACGGACCGCGTCTCGTGCACGGTGATTTCTTTCCGGGCAGCGTGCTGCGTTCGGACCGGGGGCCGCGGATGATCGATCCTGAGTTCGGGTTTTTTGGGCGGCCCGAGTTCGACGTGGGGGTGTGGCTGGCGCACCTGGCGATGGCGCGCCAGCCGCCGGGAACGGTGGACCGGTTCCTGGCGCGGTACCGGCGCCCGGCGGGATACGACGACGTGCTGGCCCGGAAGCTGGCGGGCGTGGAGATCATCCGGCGGCTGCTCGGATACGCGCAGCTGCCGCTGGCGTTGGACGTGCAGGCGAAGGGGGCGCTGCTGGAACGCGCGGCGGGATGGGTGCGGACCCGTCCCGCCTGACGGACCATGCGACGATGCGACGATGCGACGCCGCCGCGGGTCAGGCGACGCCCTCGGAGGCGTCCGGCTTGGTCGGGGGACCGGGCGGCGCGGTGGACGGGGCGAGCGTGGGAGTTTCGAGCGGATGCTCGTGGGCCTGCCACTCCGGGGTGACCTTGCCGTCGAGCCAGGCCCAGTTGGCCGGGTAGACGTCGGGATCGAAGATCACGTGGTAGAAGTGCCAGACGATGATGGCGAGGCAGGCGAGGATGGCCTCGTAATAGTGGACCGTGGCCGCCACGTCGACGGCCCAGCGCGGTAGGAACTGGGTGACGTCGACCTTCAGCCAGATCATGAGACCGGTGACGCCCATGATGATGGTGCCCCAGACGACGGCCCAGTACTCCATCTTCTCGGGATAGCCGAAACGCCGGAACCGGGCGCGCGGCCCGGTGCCGCTGGCGAGATGGCGCACGTTGGTGCGAAGATCGTGCCAATCCTGGGGAACGGGCAGCAGATCGCGCAGGAGGCGGCGTCCCTGGGTGTCGGCGAGGACATAGAGCACGTGCCAGACGCCGGCGCCGAGGAGGACGACGCCGGAAGCCCGGTGCAACCAGCGTCGAACCTCCTCGGTGCCCAGGACCCAGAAGAGGGCGGAGTCGGGGAAGCGGAGGGCGAATCCGGTGACGGCGAGCACGACGAAACTGACCACGAGCACGAAGTGCTGGCGGCGCTGGGAGGGGTCCATGCGCTGGATGGTCCGCCCGGGGAGGCGATAGGCGGCGCGCAGTTTGTGCCACCAGGCGACGCCGTTATGGAGGCCGAGGAGGCCGACGACGACGACAATGAGGGCGATGTAGATCCGGCGCACCCAGCGGTTGACCACCAGCCCGGTTTCGCCGCCGGAAAGGTCGTCGAGGTGGACCTTTCCGAGCGTGAATTTCTCGCCGATGCCGGGATGGCACTCGCCGCAGGTCTTGACGAGGTTGGAGGGATGGATGGTGGAGCGGGGGTCGGTGGAGGCGAAGATGGCATGCCAGCCGTGGCAACTGGCGCAGTTGGCGGCCTTGGTGGACCCCCCCTGGGCGGCGAGGCCATGGTAACTGTCGAGGAACGTGTCGACCTGATTGCGCCCGACGCGGAGGCGGGTGTTGAGGCGGGTGGAGGAATGGCAGCGTCCGCACACCTGCTCAGCGATCTGGATGGGGGAGGCCTTGCGGAGGTCCTGGATCTCGTGCTCGGCATGGCAATCGATGCAGGTTGGCGCGTCGCGCTGGCCCCGCGCCGCGGCCTGGCCATGGACGCTCTGCGCGAGTTCCTCGGCCTCGGCGATATGGCATTGTCCGCAGGTCTGGGCCAGGTGGGAGAAGTAGGTCCGCGAATCGGGTGCCGAACGGCGGAGGATGTCATGCTGGCCGTGGCAGTCCTTGCAGGTCGCGGCGGAGAGGTTGCCGGCGCGGAGTTCGAGGCCGTGGACGCTGGCGCTGGCCGTCTCGGACTGCCGGGCATGGCAGTGGGCGCAGTTCACCGGTTCGGCGACGTGTCCGTCGTCGGGATGTTCCCAGCGGGTGGCGAGATCCCGGTGGCAGTCGACGCAGCTGTTGGTGGAGTGCACGGAGGCCTTGAGCCGGGCCTCGTCGGTGAACAGGGAGATCGTCTGGCCGAGGGCGTTGGTCTTGGTGGTGTCCTGGAGTCCGTGGCACTCGAGGCATTTGTCGTTGGGAACGAGTTCCTCGGCGGCGAGGGCGCGAAAGCCCAGCGGCAGGACCAAATGAAGAACGACGACCAGGACCGGGAAGGGACACCAGGCTTTCATGGGGCTCGGGGTTTCCGGGCGCGCCAAGGTTCGCGCACCCGGAGCTTTGTGCTGGGCCCAATCTCGGTCCGGACCGAGGTCCCGGCTCGCCGACCCTTGGCTAGATTCACCCGTCCCTTGGCCGGGCGGCTAGGCGAGGCGGAGCCGCTTCAGCACCTCGTCGGCGAACACCTCGTAGGCGGCCGAGGCGGCGCTGTAGGGATCATAGTGGATGATCGGTTTGCCGAAGCTCGGCGCCTCGGCCAGGCGCGTGGTGCGGGGGATGACGGTGTCGAAGACCGCCTCGCGGAAGTGCTCGCGCACCTCGGCGACGACCTGCTGGGAGAGGCGGGTGCGCCCGTCGAACATCGTCATGACGACGCCGATGAGGTTGAGGGACTCGTTGATGCCGCCCTCGCGCAGCTGGTCGAGCAGACGGCGGATCGTGGAGATGCCCTCGAGCGCGTAGTACTCGCATTGCAGCGGTACGAGGAGGTGGTTGGCCGTGGCGAGGGCGTTGAGGGTCAGCAGCCCGAGGGCCGGCGGGCAGTCGAGCACGATCACGTCGAACCCCGCGTCCCGCACGGGGTCGAGGAGACGGCGCAGGCGGGCCAGCCGGTCGTCGAAGCGTCCGAGCTCGAGTTCGACCCCGCAAAGGTCGACCTCGCTGGGAATGACCGAGAGACGCTCGAAGGCGGTGGGTACGATACGCTCGGCGGCGTCGCCTTCGCCGAGCAACGGGCCGTAGAGCGATCCGCCCTCGGTCTTTTCGAGCCCCAGTCCGCTGGTGGCATTGGCCTGGGGATCGAGGTCGACCAGCAGCACCTTCCGGCCCGCGGCCGCCATGCAGGCGGCGAGATTGATCGAGGTCGTGGTTTTTCCCACGCCTCCCTTCTGGTTGGCGACGGCGATGATGGGCGCGGACACGCGGCGATTTAAGGAATGCGGGACGGCCGCAGCAAGGCTTTGCAGGCCCGGCGACGGCCGGGTCGCCGGTTTCCCTTCCCCTTTTGCCTGCCGTGATCGCCCCGGGGATCAGGGGATGAGCTGGAACTCGGGCAGCATGGCGACGGACCACAGGAGGTCCTCGACCCCCGCGCGTTCGGGGGAGGCGCCGACGAGTCCGGCGGCGAGTGCCGCCTCGGTGGTGGTCGGGGGACGGCCCAGGCCCTGGGCGAACACGCGCCGGACGAGCTCGTCGCCCGCGGTGGTTCCCGCGACGAGCTTCTCCGCGCCCTGGCGGAGCAGGTTGGCGAGCGTGCCCCCGTTGGTTAGTTCCAGGAGTTGCAGCGTCGTGGCGGCGGCGGGGCGCACGCTGGTGACCTGTTCGCGATTGGGGCGCCCGAGCGCGAGGGTCAGCGGGTCCGCCCCGACCAGCGCGGTGCGCACGGACCCATAGACCGACCGGCCCCGGACGGTGGCGGCGAATTGGGGGCCGATGCTCCAGGGCGCCATGCCCTCCGGGCCCAGCACGCGGGCGACCGCCCAGGCGGAGTCGTCGAAGGCGGGTTTCTCCCAACCGTCGAGGCGGTTGGTGGTGACGCGCCAGGAGGCGTCGCTGGCGAAATCGCGGATTTGCTCGTCGCCCCGCTCCTTCGCTCCCGAGCGGAGGCGCGCGTAGAAGAGGAGCCCGGCGGGGTTGGGGCCCTCGCCGCCGTTGACCGCCTCGAGGGCGAACGTGTTGGTGCCGACGCGCAGGAAGGGGCGCAGGTCGAGCACGCTGGTCTCGTTCCAGGGAATGTCGTTCCGGCGCCGCGCCTCGCGTCCGTTGACCCAGAGCCGGTGCGCGTTGTCCACGTTCACGACCGCCAGGGCGTCGGAGGGGAGGGCGGGCAGTTCGACCGAACGGCGCAGGTAGATCGTCTGGGGCGGTGCGGCCTCGGCGGCATGGGGATCGGACCAGATCCAGTAGGCGGCGGCGGGAGCTTCGCCGTCGGGCGACTTCTCCACGAGGAGCGCATCGATGCCGCCCTCGGGCCGGTCGGCCCAGACGCCGGTGAGCTGGCCCAGGGCATCCCGGAATTGTTCGGCGGAGAGGCGGCGGACGGCGGGGCCGCGGAAAACGAAGTCCTTTTCGCCCTCGACCACGTTCACGGCGGGAGCCTGATAGGCGCGGGAGGTGAGGATCCGTTCCAGAGTGCGCTGCACATCGTAGCCCGAGGCCACGAAGTCCTCGGCCAGCCAGTCGAGCAGGTCGGCGTCCCAGGCGGGGTTCTGCATGACGTCGACGGGCTCCACCAGGCCGCGCCCGAGCAGCCGGGACCACAGACGGTTCACGAGAGTGCGGGGAAGCCGGCCATTGCCGGGGGCGGTCATGAGTTCGGCGAGGCGCGCCATGCGCTGGGCCTTGGGCGCGTCGTCGTCGATGGTGCCGAGCTCGGGAAAGACGAACTTCGTCGGGGCGTGTTTCCCGAGCGGCTTGTCGCACTGGACCAACTCGAGTTTCTGGTCGGCGTAGACTCCGGCCAGGCCGTAGGCGTCGGCGAGCTGCCAGTCGTCGATGAAGCTGTCGTGGCAGGAGGCGCACTTGAGGTTCACGCCGAGGAACACCTGTCCGATGTTCTGCGCGGCCTGGAGCTGGGGGGTCTGCGACGCGTTCACGACGCCGCGCCAGACGATGCCTTTCACGAAACCCCGCGCCGGACCGTCCCCGGGATTGATCAGTTCCTGGACGAACCGGTCATACGGCTTGTTCGTCGACAGGGCCTCGTACAACCACTTCGTGATCTGCTCGCGTCCGCCGTCGATGAAGCCCGTGCCCCGGTAGTCGTTCCGCAACAGATCGTTCCAGAACGAAAGCCAGTGCTGCGCGTACCGCCCCCGGTCCGCGAGCAGGGCCCGCACCAGGTGCCCGCGGCGATCCGGACGGCGATCCTCCAGAAAGGCCTTCATCTCGTCCGGCGTGGGCAACAGCCCGACCACGTCGAGGTAAACCCTCCGCGCGAACACGCGGTCGTCCACGGGCTCGGGTTCCGGCACCGACCGCCGGGCCCAGTAGGCCGCGACGAGGCGGTCGACGGGATGCCCCACGTCGCCGGTCGCGGGCGGCAGTTCGGGACGGCGGGGCTGGAGGTTCCGATGGGCCTCGCGGGCGAAGTTCACGCCGGGGTCCCATTTCACCCCCTGATCGATCCAGGCCCGCAGCAGGCCCACCTGCTCGGCGGTGAGCTTCGAGCCTTTCTCGGGCATGATGTTCTCCTCGTCCAGACCCGACACGAGATGAATCAGGTAACTGTCCCGCCCGTGCCCGGGCACCACCGCGGCCCCGGAATCCGACGGCGCGAGCGTCGTCTCGCGCGTGTCGAGGCGGAAGCCGCCCTTGGCCTTGCCATGCCCGTGGCATTTGACGCAGCTGGCCTCGAGGATCGGGCGGATCTCCTTCCCGAAGTCCACCGCGTGCGTCGCGGCTGGCGGAAGCTGGGCCAGTTTCTCGTCGGGAACCTTCGCCTCGAGGCGGGCCGCACCCAGCCAGGTGGCCGCCGCCGAGAGGGAGGCCCAGGCCAGCCGCCGAAGCGAATCGCGGGGAATCAGCATGCGTCGATGGAACCGGAGCGCGACGCCCGACCGCCAGAGAAAACCGGTGGCGGCCACGAAATCGCCCCCATCCCATCCCATCCCATCCCATCCCCGTCCGGAACGGCACCGGCACGGAGAGGGCGGAGCAGAAGGAGGGGTGGGAACGAATGCCGTGCGACGTGGATGGAGCGCATCGCGTGCGCGGTCGGGCACGCGACTTTGCCGGTGGCCAGGCGTGGTCGGGGGCGCCATGCTCGGCACCAGGACCCACCGATGGAAATCTGGGATCTCCACTGCCATCTCTCGGGCGTGCCGGGAGCCACGCCGGAGGAACGCCTCGGGCAACTGCTCCGGTACGCCGACCGGCTCGGGATCCACCGCCTGTGCGTGTTCATGGGGCTCGACTGGACCTACGACCCCGACCCCGACCGCCTGCGCCTCGAGAACGATCAGGTTCTCCGCGCGATCCGGTCGTTCCCGGATCGCGCCCTTGGCTTCGTGTACCTGAGCCCGAAGCACGTGGCGGCAAGTCTCGCCGAACTCGACCGCTGCGTGCGGGATGGCCCGATGGTCGGGGTCAAACTCTGGGTCGCGGAGCGTGCCACAGCGTCGGCCCTCGATCCGATCCTGCGCCGTGCCGCCGAATTGCAGGCACCGGTGTTCCAGCACACGTGGTACAAAATCTCCGGCAACCTGCCCGGCGAATCCACGCCCGAGGACCTCGCCGCCCTCGCCGCCCGCCACCCCGACGTCCCGCTCATCTGTGGGCATGCCGGCGGCGATTGGGAACGCGGCATCCGGGCCGTCCGCCCCTACCCCAACGTCCACGTCGACCTCGGCGGCGGTGATCCCGTCGCCGGCATGACGGAACTCGCCGTGCGCGAACTCGGCGCCGAGCGCGTGCTTTACGGCAGCGACGCCGGCGGTCGCAGCTTCGCCTCGCAGCTCGGCAAGGTGTACGGCGCCCGCATCCCCGACGCCGCCCGACGACTCATCCTCGGCGCGAACCTGCGCCGACTGTTGGGTCCGATCCTCCGTCGCCAGGGCAGAACATGAGCCACCCCATTTCCCGACGCACCTTTCTGGGTGCCGCCGCGAGCAGCGTGGCCCTGACGACCACGGGCGCCCCGTCCCGGGCGACGGGCCGGCGCGGCCCACGCACCCCGGAACGCCGCGCCGGCTGGATCGACGTCAACGTCTGGCTCGGCCAATGGCCGTTGCGCCGCATCGAGGGCGACACGCCGCGCGCACTCGTCGCGCACCTGCGCGCCCGCGGCGTGACCCGGGCCTGGGCGGGTTCGTTCGAAGGCGTGCTGCACAAGAACCTCGACGCCGCGAACGCCCGTCTGGCCGAGGCGTGCGGCCGTTCCGACCGCGGGCTGCTCGTGCCCTTCGGCACCGTCAACCCGGCCTTTCCGGACTGGGAGGAGGATCTGCGCCGCTGCGCGGAAACGCATGGCATGGCCGGCATTCGCGTCCTGCCCGGTTACCACGGCTACCGCCTCGACGATCCGCGCCTGGGCCGGCTGTTCGAACTCGCAACGCAGGCCGGGTTGATCGTGCAGCTCGTTGTCCTCATGGAGGACGAACGCATGATGCATCCGTTGTTCCGCGTCCCCGTACCCGACCTCGGACCGCTTCCGTCCGTCCTGGCCGCCGCACCAACCGGACTCCGGCTCATGCTGCTGAACGGACTGAAGGCGGTGCACCCGGTCCTGATCCGGAAGCTGGTGGACACGGGGCGTGTGCACGTCGAGATCTCGGCCCTGGAGGGCGTTGGCGGATTGGAGACGCTGCTGCGCCAGGTGCCGGCGGACCGCGTGTTGTTCGGGTCCCAGGCCCCGTTCCTCTATTTCGAGTCGGCGGCGTTGAAATTGCAGGAATCGGAGCTGAGTCCCGCCCAGGACGAGGCGATTCGCCGGGGCAACGCGATCCGGCTGCTGGCAGGCGGGCGGACCGCTCGAAGCGCGCGGTGACCCCGGGGCCCGATCCCGAGGCTTCCGCGACGGCGGCGCATCGGCCAGTTTCGAGCCCGGCCCATGAGCACCGCCCGACCCCGATCCTCCGTCCTCCAACTGCATCCCGCGGACAACGTCGGCGTGGCCCGCGGCGGCTTGTTGCCCGGCCAGGCCCTCGAATCCGGCCCCGCGGGGAATGGCCTCGTGGTGCGCGACCGGATCCCGCCCCTGCACAAGATCGCGCTGGTCGATCTCGAGGACGGCGCGCCTCTGCGTCGCTACGGTCAGATCATCGGTTTCGCGCGCGGCGCCATTCCCGCCGGCTCGCATGTCCATGTGCACAACGTCGTCCTCGGCGCCTTTGCCCGGGATCACGCGTTCGGGGTCGAGGCGCATCCTCTCCCGCCGTTGGAACCGGGCACCGAACGCACCTTCGCCGGTTACCCGCGGCCCGGGGGGCGGGCCGGCACCCGGAACTACCTGGCCGTCATTTCCTCCGTGAACTGCTCCGCGTCGGTCTCGAAGTACGTCGCGGAACGCTTCCGGGGACCGGATTTCGCCCGCGAATTTCCGGGTCTCGACGGCGTCGTGGCCTTCACGCACAAGAGCGGCTGCGCGATGTCGCCGGACGAACCGACGCGCCTGCTCCAGCGCGTGCTCGCCGGCGTGGCACGGCATCCCAACATCACCGGCTACGTGCTGGTGGGGCTCGGGTGCGAGGTGAACCAGACCTCCGCGCTGCTCCGGAACGAACGGCTCGACGACGTCCGCGAGGGAGAGATCCCCGCCGCCGTGCTCGACATCCAGACCCAGGGCGGCGTGCAGAAGACCGTCGAGGCCGCCGCGGCCGCGGTGGCGCGCCTGTTGCCCGCGGCCAACGCGCTCCGCCGGCAGCCGCAGCCGCTTTCAAGGCTGACCCTGGCCCTGAACTGCGGTGGTTCCGACGGCGCCAGCGGGATCACGGCGAACCCCGCTCTCGGCGTGGCGTCCGACCTCCTGGTCCGCCACGGGGGAGCCTCGGTCCTTGCCGAGACGCCCGAGATCTACGGCGCCGAGCACCTCCTCACCCGTCGGGCCACGACTCCGGAGGTGGGGGGGCGGATCGTCGAGTTGATCCGGTGGTGGGAGGAACACACCCGTCGGCACGGCGCCGAGATCGACAACAACCCGTCGGTGGGGAACAAGGACGGGGGCCTGACGACGATCTACGAGAAGAGTCTCGGGGCCGTGGCGAAAGGGGGACAGGCCCCGTTGGTCGCCGTGTACGGCTACGCCGAACCGGTGGTGGCACGGGGATTCTGCTTCATGGATACCCCGGGCTACGATCCCGTCAGCATGACCGGCCTGGTGGCCGGGGGCTGCAACGTCGCCGTGTTCACCACCGGGCGCGGCAGCGTGTACGGTTGCAAGCCCACCCCGAGCCTCAAGGTCGCCACCACCACCGCGCTGTTCGACTGGATGCGCGACGACATGGATGTGAACGCCGGCACGATCCTGGATGGCACCGAGTCGGTGGAGGCGGCGGGCCGACGGATGTTCGAGGACATCGTCGCGATGGCCGGCGGGAAGAAGACGGCCAGCGAGCGCGCGGGCCTCGGGGACGAGGAATTCGCGCCGTGGATCCTGGGTCCGGTGCTCTAGCCCGGCCTGGCCTAGAACACGTGCGGCACGCCTTCCTCGAGGATGTTCACGCGGTGCGTCAGGCCGTGATCCGCCGCCAGGGACTCGAGCCAGCGCGGGGGTTCATCCATGTCCTCGAAGGACAGGCGGAACGTGCCGAAGTGCATCGGGATGAGCCGCGTCGCGCGCAGGTCCTTGAAGGCCTTCACCGCCTCGTCCGGTCCCATGTGCACCCGGCGGAACGTATCGGGGAAATACGCCCCGATGGGGAGCAGGGCGATCTCGGGTTCGAGTCGTTGCCCGATTTCCTTGAACCCTCCGAAATACGCGCTGTCGCCGGCGTGATAAATCGAGCGCCCCTGGTGCCGGAGCACGAAGCCGCCGTACCCCCGGTGATGATCGTGCAGCGTCCGGGCGCCCCAGTGCTCACAGGGCGTGAGCGTGACCGTCCAATCGGCGTGCCCGAACGTCTCCCACCACTGCAACTCGATGACGCGTTGAAAGCCCAGGCCCCGGGCCAGATCCCCCATCCCCCACGGCATCACCCCCAGGCGAGGCTCCGGCAGCCGGCGCAGGGTCGGCTTGTGGAAATGATCGAAGTGCGCGTGCGTGAGCAGGACAAGGTCGATGGGGGGCAGGTCCTTCAGCTTCAGGCCCGTCCGGCGGAGCCGCTTCAACAGGAACAACCAATTCGCGAAATTGGGATCGATCAGGACGTTGAGGTCGGTGAACTGCACCAGGAACGACGCGTGGCCGATCCAGGTGATCGCCACCTGGCCCGGACTCAAGCGCGGGAACTTCGGCTCCTTCGTCGTCCCGGTCCGGCGCGTCATGAGCGCCTTCCAGACCATCTGATGGAAGAACGTTCGTGGATTGAAATGGTTCGCCGGCGTGAGCTCCTTGAGCGTGCGCGGGATCTTGCGCTTGGGACGGTACGGAACCGGTCTCGGCGGCTGGTTGGACGGGGACCCTGCGGAGCCACTCATAGGCCCGTCCTGCTCGTGGAGCTCCTCCCGGATCCCGGATCCGGAGCTGCCCGCCCCGGGAATGCTGACCCGGATTTCCCGTCGCCCGCCCCCCACCATGCGCGATCCCGGTAGTACACTGGCCCTTGAATAAAGGATTTGGTCGGCCGTCTCAACCCGCGGACAGAATAGTACTGGAGGACGATACCATGAAAACTCGAATGCTGCTCGGACTCACGATGGCCGCCCTGCTGGCGGCCCAACCTGCCCGGGCCGGTCATCGCAGTGGTGACGCCGCCGCCATCGCCCTCGGGGGCTTGCTCGTCGGGGCCGTCATCGGGGCCAGCGCGGCCCACGCCAGTCAACCGCAAGTCATTTATACCCAACCGGCTCCACCGCCCCCGGCCCCCGTTGTCGTGGCCCAACCCGCCCCCGTGGTGGTCCACGCCCCGGCCCCGGTCGTCGTCAGCCATCCGCCCACGGTGGTGTACGCTCCGGCCCCCGTGGTCTACGCCGCCCCCGCGCCGGTCTACTATGCCCCGCCCCCCGTGGTGTACGCCTGCCCGCCTCCCCGTCCGTGCCCGCCCCCGGTGTTCCATCATCGCCATCCCCACCGCCGTGGCGGCCCGCACTTCCGCATCGGTTTCTCCGTCGGCTGGTAAGGCCGTCGGGCGTCCGTAGTGTCTGTCTGCTGGGGACCCGCGCCGGAAACGGCGCGGGTTTTTTCGTGCCCCAACCATGATCGCCAGGACGGAACCGCGGGAAACCTGACATTCCTCCCGGCCTCGAGGCGGCCTGAACGGCGCCGGGTCGGGGCACCCGGCCGATGGGGGAGGATGCGGACGCTGCAGGCCGCGTGCCCTCGCGCGGCGCTTTCGTTCCCTCCAACCCCCGTCCCGGTTCCAACCCAAAGCCAAATGCCCACCGCCGCCGCGCCACCTTCCCCGGAAGGACCGACGACGTGCAGTGCGCGCCCCGGCGTGGTGCCGAAGGGAGCTTCGGCTATTTTGCCGGCTCGCCCACCGATCCGGCAGGCCGATGACCCAGCTCCCGGTTCGCCCAGGCAATGAAGTGCTTCATGTTCGATCGATCCTCGTGTCCCCCGTCGTGTTGCCGCCACGCCAGCTGGCCATCCAGCAGGCCCGTGTTCACCGGAGGCATTTTCGCCACGCGATAATCCTCGTTCACCCCCAAATCCTTCGCGCCCAGCAACCGGTACACCGCCCCCGCCGCGACCGTGGCCATGTAGCTTCCCTGTTGATCCAGCCAGTTCGCGTCCCCCCGCTCGGGAATGCCATAGCTGATGAAGACCGGACGCGGTGCGCACAGCGCGATCCGGTCATGGGCGTCCACCGGCAAATCCCCCGCGTTCCGCGCCCCGAACACCGACTCCGCGGTGCCGTACTTGAGGAAATTCCCCGCCATCCAGTGGTACTCCCCCGAACCCGTGAGGTTCTCAACCGCCTCGCCAAAATTCCGCCGATGCAACTTCGCGCCGCCCTCCCCCGAAGACCCCACCAGCGCCACGGCCAACCGTGGCTCGAACGCCATCGCCACCAACGCCGCCTTGCCAAATCGCGACACGCCTTCGATGCCGACCTTCTTCGCGTCCACCGTCGGATCCGTCTCGAGGAAGTCCAAGGCCCGTGAAGCGCCCCAGGCCCAGGCCCGAAGCGCACCCCAGTCGTCCGGCTTGCGCGGTTGACCGCGGTTCACCAGCCCGATGATGCCCTTCGTCAATCCCGCCCCGTTGTCCGCCTGAATGCTCCCCGCATTCAGCGTCGCATACCCCCACCCGGCTGCCAGCAATTGCTCCGTCGAAGGAGGATCGGCATACGGCCCCCCGAAGTCCCGAAACCGATTCGTTGGTTCCGGCGTCCCGACCGGACGAGGCATCCCGCCGCCGCCGAACCCGCCAAACAGGATCAGCACCGGAACCTTCCCCTTCTCCGTTGCCGGCGTTACCAAGGTCATCCGGATATCCACCGTGATCGCGGGATGCCCCGAATTGTCGACATGCCCCACCAGCTGACGCCCGTTCGCCGGCAGACTCCCCACCAAGCCTCCCACCACCTGCGTGACCACCGTCCAGGTGACCGGCGGCACCCCCTTGGGTACCCGCCCGACCACCTCTCGCTCCAGGTCCTCCACGATCTCCGGACGGCGTTCCTTCCACCAAAGTTCCGGCGTCGTGACCTTTCGTCCGTTCTTCAGCCTCAGCGAATCGGGGATATCCGGGAACGGATTCGCCTTCGCCGGGTCGTAATTGGCCGCGTTGGTGGCACCCACGCGACCACTGGGTCCGGGCCGCAGCGCCCGGATTCCCAACTGCTCCTTCATGTGCTGATGGTCCTGCTGGGTCGTCCACTGCGTGGTATCGACTACCGCAACCGGGGTTTGGGTTTGGGTTTGGGCTGCCGGCGCCGCCCCTGCCCCGAACGCACCGCGAGTCAGGAACGAGACCCCGAGCGCGCACAGGACACCGCCCATCCGACCGAGCAAGACACGATGGAGAGTCATGGAAGGAAGGAGTTCCTCCGGTGGACGTCGCTGCGCACCTTGCGGATACATCCACATCCTCCGCGTGCACGGCCTCCGTGGACCCCACCCGGTCCGCGACGCCCGCGTTCCCGCGCATTCCGGCTCCGGCTCGACGGCCGCCCCTGCGCCCTGCGCCCGGACCAAGCCTTGCGCTCCCGAGCCCGGCTGGCGGGAGAGCCCCCTGAACCTGACGCCTCGACCTGGAAACGACCGGATTCCTAGGAGCCACGGGGACGCGGGCGGCATTTGAGACAGTCTCTTTAGCAAAGCGTGGTCCGCTTTCGCTGGCACGAGACGTAATGGACAGTCTCTTTAGGATTACCATGGCGGTGGCGCGGGGTACCTCGATCCGAATCCGGTGCGGGCGGGCATGATGCAGGACCCCAAGGACTACCGTTGAAGGGGCGGCGGGAGCGATTTGGGCGGAAGTGGGGGACCGGAGCCCGGGTCATGGGTCATGGGGTCATGGGTCATGAAGGGACGGGTGGGCGAGGTACTGTGGACGGTGCGCGATTTCCGAAAGCATGGCATGAAGTCGGGGAGAGGTCGGCGCGCGGGAGCGCGAACGGTCTTCGAAACGGATGGTGAAAGAAGACGGGGCCTGCGGACGGATGATCCTGGGAGCGCTCGGGGTTCGAACCGGGCGCCCGGAGCCACCCATCCACCACCGCCCTTTTCCGAAACGCCATGACAGCCAAGCCGAGTTTCCCCCCTTCGGGTCTTCGTTTTCTCTGGTTTCTGCATTTGGCAGGGACCTGTTCGGGTCTGCTGGCGGCCACGGTTCCCCGGCTCGAATTCGTTCCGGGATCGACGACAACCCTGCGCTGGGTTGCGAGCGACGCCGTCGTGGATCTGGAGGCTTCGGAGCGGGTCGGCGGTCCGTTCGAGGTGGTTCCGGAGGCGGACGGGTCATCGACCGTGGAGGGCCGTTTCCGAATGGTTCAGGATCGGCGCGCGCCGGGTGGGAGCCGATTCTATCGGCTTCGTCTGCGGGAGGGTTCCGGAGAGGCCCCGGCACGGCTGCCGGCGTACGAAATCGGTTCCCCGGTTCTGCGCGATGTCTGGGTGGACGGGACGCGAGGCAATGACGACGACGATTCGACGCACGACGGAACGAGCCGGGAGCGTGCGTTCCGCGGTCTGGGTCGTGCGTTTCGGAGCCTTCCCGCGGAGCAGCCGTGGGAGACGGGCTATCGGATCCGCATCGTGGCCGGGGAGTACCGGGGTCCCTATCTCGAGGATCGTCGCGGCACGGCCTCGACGCCGGTGCTGATCGAGCCCGCGGACGGGCCGGGGACGGTGATCTTCAGGCCGGCTGGGGGTGACGGGGGGAACATCACGTTCTTCCAGTGCAGTCATGTGTATTTGCAGGACCTTCGGATCGAGGTGACGGGCGGGGATGCGCTGCAATTCGAGCGGTGCGACCACGTTTTGCTGCGGCGGATGAAGTTGCAGAGCGTGCGGAGCGAGGAGCAGAACGAGACCCTGAAAGTGAACCAATGCCAGCACGTGTACGTGGAGGACTCGGACATCGGGGGTGCCGGCGACAACGGGATCGACATGGTCGGCGTGCAATACGGGCACATCGTCCGGAACAAGATCCACGACACGCAGGACTGGGGGGCCTATCTGAAAGGGGGCTCGGCGTATTTTCTGGTGGAAGGCAACGAGATCTACCGGTGCGGCACGGGCGGGTTCACGGCGGGGCAGGGAAGCGGGTTTCAGTTCATGGTTCCGCCGTGGCTGCACTACGAGGCCTACGACGTGAAGGTGATCAACAACCTCATCCACGACACCGAGGGGGCCGGGCTGGGGGTGAATGGGGGTTACAACATTCTGCTCGCGCACAATACCCTGTACCGGGTGGGGACGCGCAGTCATCTGCTCGAGTTCGTGTACGGGGGACGCACCTGCGATGGGCGGGACGTGGGGCGGTGCCAGCCGTATCTGGAGGCGGGCGGATGGGGGCAATTGGGGGACGAGAACGGGTACTCGATCCCGAACCGGAACGTCGCGGTGTTCAATAATCTCGTGTTCAACCCGCCGGGCGTTCGGAGCGAATACCAGCATTTCGAGATTCGCGGTGCGACGCCCCGGGAGCCCGGGTTCACGGGTCCGGACCCGGTGCGGGCGGACGACGGGCTCGTGATCCGGGGAAACGTGATCTGGAACGGTCCGTCCGACTGGCCGCTGGGCATCGAGGGGAGCGAGACGGGAGCGTGCGGAGAGGGGAATCCGACGTGCAGCGGGACCCAGCTTCACGCCGAGAACGCCATCAACACGTTCGAGCCCGACCTGCCGGCCCACGCCACCGGGGGTTTCCGACCGCAGCCCGGGGGAAGGGTGACGGGCTGGGCCCCGGTTCCGATCCCGGACTTCACGTGGGCGGACGCGCCGCCGGTGCCGCCGGTGCCGCCGGGCCGTCTGGAGAATGTCGTGCTTCGGGATTACCTGGGGCGGGCACGTCCGGCCATGGGCGGCGCCGTCGGGGCGCTGCTGCCTTGAGGATGGTGAGGGGGGCGGGTGCGGGGGGTGGACGTGATCGAAAGCTTTGACTCCGGGCCATCGTCGCCTAGCCTGTCGGCACTTATCCGGCACGGGTTCCGACGAGCGGGCATGTCGACCAACATTCACTGGACAACCCCGACGTTCAGTACGTCCGCCGTCGGGGACCACCCTGGCCGGGACAAGCGACCATGAGATTCGGCATCAATTCCTTCCTGTTCGTATCCCCGTTCACCACCGCGAGCACCAAGCTGTTCGCGAAGTTCAAGAAGTGGGGCTTCGACACCGTGGAGCTTCCGATCGAGGCCCCGGAGCACATCGACGCCGCGGCGGTCCGCAAGGCGGCGGACCGGGCGGGGATCGCGATTGGCAGCGTGTGTGCCTGCATGGGACCGGGCCGGGATTTCCGTGGGACGCCGGAGGAGCAGGCGACGGCGATGACATACTGCAAGGCGCTGATCGATCAGATGGTGGTATTGGGGTGTCCCTCGCTGATTGGACCGGTGTACAGCGTGGTGGGCCGGATCGGGGCGCACGAGGAGGCGGAGAAGAAGGAGCAGTTCGCCTTGGTGGTGAAGAACCTGAAGGAGCTGGCAGCCTACGCGGAGGAGAAGGGTGTTCAAATCTGCGTGGAGCCGTTGAACCGGTTCGAGACCGATTTCCTGAACACCTGCGACCAGGCGCTGAAGCTGCTGAAGGCGGTGAAGAGTCCCGCCCTGCGGCTGCATCTCGACACGTTCCACATGAACATCGAGGAGAAGAACCAGGCGGCGGCCATCCTGAAGGCCGGGCCGCTGCTGGGCCATTTCCATGCCTGCGGCAGCGACCGCGGAACCCCGGGCAACGATCACATCGATTGGAAGCCGATCGTGGCAGCGTTGAAGAAGGTGAAATATCAGGGGGACGTGGTCATCGAGTCGTTCACGACGGACGTGAAGGTCATCGCGCGAGCGGCGGCGATCTGGCGCAAGATGGAACCTACGCGCGACGAGATCGCGACCCAGGGGTTGAAGAACCTGTGCGCCGCGTTCGGGCGCAAGGGCAAGTAACGCCACCGGAGTCGCGGCATCCCACGGTCGGGGTGCGCGGCCCCGCCCTGGGTCCGGTTCCCGTTTCATCCTGCACGTCCGCCTCGAACCCATGTCACTGCACCCCGCGGTATCCCACAGTGCCAGCGTGCCCACGCTCGAGATTCTGGGCACGGCGCATCGGATCCTGCTCGACGGCAAGCAAACGGGCGGAGTGCTGTCGTTGCTCGAGATCGTCGGTCAACCCGGCGATTTCGTGCCGCCGCATGTTCATCACCGGGAGGAGGAGACGTTCCACGTCCTCGAAGGGGAGCTGGAGATCACGTGTGGCGGGCACCGGCACGAACTGCGGGCCGGGGACACCTTTTTCGCGCCCCGCCACGTTCCGCACTCTCCCCGGTTCGTGGGGGCCAGCCCGGGGCGGGTGCTGGTGACGATCACGCCGGCGGGATTCGAGCGATTCTTCCGCGAGGCGGCGGAGCTGGGGGACCCCGGCGCGGCCACCCCCGAGGCGCTGACCGCCCTGCTGAAGGAGAAATACGATTGCGACATGCTTTCACCGGGCTGAATCGACCCGCCCCGTTCACCGTCCACCTTTCCAAACCCAGGACCGACGGCGGTCCACTCCCCAACCACCCAACGCCGAAATTCCCATCATGAAGAGCTCCCTCATCCTTGCCGCGATCGCCGGTCTCGCCCTGGCGTCCTCGGCCCTGGCCCAGGAAGACGGTTTCGTCTCCCTATTCAACGGAAAGAACCTCGACGGCTGGGAGGGCAACCCGGAGCTCTGGTCGGTCCGGGACGGGGCGATCACGGGCGAAACGAAGGCCGAGCCCAAGTTGACCCACAACACGTTCCTCGTGTGGAAGGGAGGCACGGTGGAAGACTTCGAGCTTCGTCTGAGCTACCGGATCGTGAAGGGCAATTCAGGCATTCAATACCGCAGCAAGGTGCTGCGGCAGGGCGCGCAGGGACCGGTCGTGGGCGGTTATCAGGCCGACTTCGAGGCCGGGACGACGTACAGCGGCATTCTCTACGAGGAGCAAGGCCGTGGCATCCTCGCGCAGCGAGGGCAGAAGACCCGCGTGGTTACCGACGGCGCGAAGCACAAGGTGGAGGTCGCGGGTTCGGTGGGGGACAGCAAGGAGATCCAGGCGGCCATCAAACACGAGGACTGGAACGACTACGTCGTGATTGCCCAGGGCAATCATCTGATTCATCGAATCAACGGCAAAACCACGGTGGACGTCACCGACGAGGACGCGGCCCGCGCCGCCAAGTCCGGGGCGCTGGCGTTGCAGATCCATGTCGGCCCGCCGATGGTGGTTCAGTTCAAGAACGTCCGGATCAAGAAGCTGGGTCCGGCGCAGGCGGGGGTCGGCGATCTGGACCAGCTCCAGGGCGAATGGGTGGGATCGAAGGGTTACCGCGACGACCAAGCCGTACCGGAGGAATGGGTGCAATCGCTCCGACTGAAGTTCCAGGGCGAGAAGTACGACATCGCCTGGACGGACGGCGGCGACGGCGGGTCGGTGAAGCTGAAGTCGGACACCGAGCCCAAGCAGATGGACATCCGCAGCAACGCGGCGGGGGACTTGGAAGGCATTTACGAGATCCGGGACGGCCAGCTGCGGATCGCCTACGGCATCGAAGGCTCCGGACGCCCGAAGAAGTTCGAGGGTGTTTCCGGCAACAACTCGCTGATCATCACGTACCGAAGGAAGTAGGCGCCGTGCCGCGGCATCTCTCCATCTGCCTGTTGGGCGCCGTGGTCATCCTGCTGGCCGGGGTGGCCTACAGCATCCCGCTGCTGCGGGAGAAGCAGGCGCAAAAGAAGAGCCAGATCGAGTTGCAGGAAAAGCTTCGCCTCGAGCTGGCCCGCCGCGACGAGATCGAGAATCGCATCGCCGCCGTGAAAACGGATCCCAAGGTGGTAGAACGCCTTGGGCGGGAAAAGTTTGGCTTGGGCCGGACCGGCGAGGTGATCTTCAAGTTCCGGGGCGACCTCCCCCCGGGACCCGCGGCTGTTTTGCCGACCCCTTCCGCGACGGCCCCGACCCCCTAGTTCGAGGGTCCCCCCGACCGGGCGACGACCGGAACACCGGGCGAGGTGGGCAGGCAGCGAGCAAGGCGTCATCCCTTGCGTCGATAGCGCACGGCTTCCATGCGCCGGTCGAGTTCGATCACCGAATACCCCCAAGGCACGTATCGATTGGGGCCCTTTTCCGCGGGCCGTTCGACCCGCCAGGCGGTCACGTGCCAGCCCTCGCCGGAGGGAACAACCTCCCACTCCGCGCGATCCGCCCAGTTCTCCTCCTGATCGAGCACCCGTCGCGCCACGGCGATTTGTTCCCGATAGCGCCCCTGTGGGTCCTCGGCGTGGCTCATGCGGGCGCGGCGGGCGTCGCAGCCCAACAGCAGCAACGAGCCCAGCAACCACCCGAGACCCCTCCGATTCACCCCGGGTTCATCGGCAGGGACGCGGACCCGCTGAAATCGCCGGCGGGGGAAGCCTGCCCCGCGGGGCGATGGACAAAGTCGGTTGGGGCCCGCGACCGGCTCCACGCCATAGCTTCCACGCGACGGCGGGCTGAGTCGCGGGGCGATCGAAGGAGGCGGAACCAGAGGGGAAACCGGGGACCAGGCAGTCGCCGGCCCCAGAACACAGTTCCGCACCGGGATTTGTCCATTGGCCTGCGCTTCCCGAGGTTTGGGCGAATCCGCCGCTTGATCTCGCAAGCGTGCCGGGCACAGTTGGCCGGTACACCGTCATGAAACGCGTTCTCTTCCTTTCGTTGGGGCTTGCCCTTTCCAGTCAGGCCCAGGAACTGGTGGATTTCTCGAAATCCATCGTCCCCATCCTCCGTGACCACTGCCTGAGTTGCCACGGTCCGGACAAGGCCAAGGCCGACCTCCGGGTCGACACCCGGGAGGCAGCGATGAAAGGGAGCAAGCACGGCGCGGTGCTCAAGGCCGGCGACGCCGCGGCGAGTGATTTCTACAAGCGCGTCATCCTGCCCAAGGGACACGACGACATCATGCCACCGGAGGGAGAGCCGCTGAGCAAGGCGCAGACCGACCTGCTCAAGGCGTGGATCGACCAGGGAGCCAAGTGGCCCGATGGCGTCACGATTGCGGCGCCGGCCGCCGCGGCCCCGGCGCCGGTCGCGAGCGCACGGGCCACCGGCCCCCGACGTCCGGACCCGGTGTTGCCGAAGGATTTCAAGCCCGCCGCGGGCGAGGCGGCGGCCGTCGCGACGCTCGGCCAAGCCGGCATCGGGGTCCGGCCCATCGCCAGCAATTCCCCCTGGCGGGAGGCGAACTTCCGTTTGCAGGGAGCGAGCGTGACCGACGCCACGCTGGCGCCGCTCAAGGAGATCACCAGCCTGGTCGAACTGAACCTGGCCAACACGAAGATCACGGACAACGGATTGGCGGTGCTGAAGAGCCTTCCGCACGTGATGAACCTGCACCTCGAACTGACGGGGGTGACGGACGCGGGACTGGAGCACGTGAAGTCGTTGTCGAACCTGGTCTACCTGAACCTGTACGGAACCCAGGTCACCGACGCGGGATTGGAACATCTGAAGGGTCTGAAGCACCTGCAACGCCTGTATCTCTGGCAATCGAAGGTCACCCCTGCCGCCGCCAAGAAGCTGGCCGAGGCGATGCCCGGACTCGACGTGAACACGGGTTGGGAGCTACCGCCCGCGCCCCCGGCCACGAATGCGGCACCTGCCAAGACCGAGGAGAAAAAGACCGACGAGAAGAAGCCCGAGGCCAAAAAGGAAGAGAAGAAATAAGCTCTGTAAGAAACCCCGGCGTTCGCTCGTTATCCGGACGTCGGGGTTCACCGTGTGGGACTCGGGCGGAACCGGCGGGCTGGGAGGTGCCGCCGTCCGGAAGCGCGACATCCGCGCTCCATACTCGATCCACGCGATCCCGACGGGGAGTGTCGAGGCGACGTTCCCCGCAGGTCGGGGATGCCCGGCGTGTGGCCTTCCACCGGTTCGCCGCCGGTCGGCTGCACGCCGGGCTTATGGTGTGGTTCGCGAGGTATCAGGCTTTCCCGGTGTCTCCCGGTGACTTCCGATGGAGTTGGTCCGGGCCTGGTCGGGGCTCCGGTGCTCCGCCCGGTACCGGCGCGTGCGCGGCGGTGCGCGGAGCTACCTGGAGCTACCTGGAGCTACCTATCCGCGGAAGACGATCATCACGCCGTAGTCGGTGACGTAATGCTCGGTGGCGAGGTCCTTGTAGGTGTAGGTCAGGGGGGTGATGCTCACCACGTATTCCTGGCCGACCTTCTGGAGGAATTCGGAGACCACCTCGTCGAAGTGATCCTTGTTGACGGTCATCGTGTCGACGCGCCGGAACGTCTTGATCCGGATCTTCTTGTCCGGTTCGCGGGCGGCGAGCTCCAAGGTGACGGAAGACTTGCGGATGAGAGCCTCGGCGGGGCCTTCATGCTGGGGCACGACGAAATGTTTCTCCTCCCGGTTCGGATCCGGCGTTCCCGCGCCACCGCTCCCGTGCGGTGCGACATGCAGCTGGGAGGGCTCGGGGACGGGCACGGTCATTCGGCGGTTGCAGGCGGGACATTCGACCTGGGAACCGGAGGCCGAGACATCCACTTCCAATTCCTGTTTGCAGTTCGGGCACTTGAAGGTGAAGTCCATACGAAGGGCGGGTTCGGGATTGACGGCGTGAAGGTTGCTTATAGTCCCGGGCGGTTCCTGCCCAGCAAAATGTCGGGATACCCTCGGTCGCGAGGGACCCGCTTCGCCGTTCGGAGGCAGCCGGATTCGACCGTGCGGGGTATCGCTCCCGCGTCCGGGGCGCACCGGCAGGGCCGTTGACAAAGTCCTGCGTGGAACCGCGATGTGGGGCCGGCGACTGGCTCCCCGCCATAGCGTCTGCGCGACGGCGGGCCGAGTCGCAGGCTTCGCCTCTCGATTCGCCTGCTTCGATCGCCCCCCGACCCGGCGGTCGCGGGCCCCAATCGACTTTGTCAATCGTCCGGGGCGCACCGGTCGTGGCTCGTTCCGTCGGGTTGCGTTTGCGTCCGGTGGGGGGCAGGGTGCGCCCCATGAAATCATCCCCCTTCCCCGTCCTCATGACCGCCGCGTGGCTCGTCCTGGGAGGCATCGTGGCTCCGGGCGAGACGGTGGCGGACCGCAAGGCCGCGGTGCTTCAGGATCGCGAGACGATGGAGAACGATCCCCGCTGGGGATACAACGACGTCGATGCGGGCTTCGCGGAGGCACGGAGAACGGGCAAGCCACTGCTGGTCGTGCTGCGTTGCGTGCCGTGCCTCGCCTGCGCGGGGATCGACGCCCGGGTTTTGTCGAGCAACGCCGAGCTGGGGGCGCTGCTCGACCGGTTCGTCTGCGTCCGCGTCATCAACGCCAACGCGCTGGATCTGTCCCGGTTCCAGTTCGATTTCGACCTGTCGTTCACGACGCTGATCTTCAACGGGGACGGCACCCTGTACGGACGGTACGGTTCCTGGGTTCACCAGGTGGATCCGCGGGAGGAGGCGACGGACGGCTTTCGGCGCGGGCTCGAGGCGGCGCTGGAACTGCACCGGGGTTATCCGGCCAATCGGGAGACCCTGGCCGGAAAGCAGGGCCGTCCGAGCCCCTACGAGACGCCGGTGGACATGCCGACCCTGGAGGGGAAATACACGCGCAGCCTCGATTGGGAGGGTCAGGTGCTCAAGAGCTGCGTCCATTGCCACCAGATCGGCGATGCCCTGCGCGAAGCGCACCGGGAGAAGAAGGAACGCATTCCCACGCGACTCGTATTTCCCTACCCCGGGCCGCTCACCGTCGGAATGGATCTCGCCGGGGATCACGTGGCCCGGGTGAAGAGCGTGGTCGCGGGGTCGGCCGCGGACCGGGCCGGGCTGCGGCCCGGGGACGATCTGGTCCGCATGGATGGCCAGCCGTTGATCTCGTTGGCGGACGTCGCCTGGGTGCTCCATCAGGCGGGGGAATCCGCGGCCATTCCCGTCACGGTGCGCCGGGGCGGGGCGACGGTGGAAACCCGACTCGACCTTGCCGAGGGCTGGCGCTTCCGGGCGGACATTTCCCGGCGCGTGGGGACCTGGGGCATGCGCGCCATGGCGCTGGGCGGGATGCAGCTGGAGGACCTGTCCGATGCCGAACGGGAACGTCGCGGAATCGCGCGCGATCAGCTGGCGTTGCTGGCGAAGCACGTCGGCGAATACGGAAAACACGCGACCGCGAAGAAGGCCGGGGTTCGCAAAGGGGACGTCCTGGTGGAGATCGCAGGCCTGTCGACGCGGCAGGGGGAGGGCGAACTGATCGGGCGCCTGCTGCGGAATCACTCTCCGGGCGACCGGGTCCAAGCCACGGTCCTGCGCGACGGCGAACGCATCGCCGTCACTCTGCCCATGCAGTAGGCTGCGAGATCCCTAGTTGATCACCGTGACCCCGGGTGGCGGGGTGACGGTCGAGTGCACGGTGCCGTCCGGTCGCTTCTCGTGCCGGATGCGGATCGGGCCGCGCGGTGTGGGATAGGTGCCCTCGGCCCATTGAAGATCGCCGAGGTGGGGCACGACGCGCGCGGTGCGGAAGCCCGGTTCGAGCGGTTCGACGCCGAGCACGTGCCGGCTCAACCAGGCCGTCGGCCCGCTCGCCCAGCCATGGCAGAGGCTGTGCCGGAACCCGACGTAGCAATGCTCGCCGCAATCGCCATGCACGTCCTTCCGGCCCGGCGGCACGAGCTCGTCGATGCGCCCGGCATTCTCGCTCCAGGCGAGGTCGAATCCTTCCCAGAACGTGGTCGCGCCGAGATCCAGCATGCCGCCCCAATACGTGCGAATGAACTCCAGGGCCCGGGTATGCTCGTCCGCCCGGGCGAGGGCGTGGAGCACGTAGTAGCCGTAGAACGTGGAGAGATCCCTTGCCCCGTCCTTCTCCAGGGTTTCCCTGGCGACGGTCTTGGGATCCCGCACGCCGGCCAGCGCCAGCAGGGCGGCGGGTGACTTTCGTCCGCTGACCTCGGGCCGATGCCGCCGCAGTCGGACGACGCGGTCGAAGCACAGTTTGGCCGCGGGTTCGTCGCCGAGGGTGGTCAGCAGGCGTCCGCCGCTTTCCAGCGCCAAAATCAGCATCGCCTGCAGCCCCTCGTCCACGGCGCGCTTGTTCTCGTACGTCGGCCAGTCGAGGAAGCGCATTCCGTCGAGCTTCTCGCGCCCGTCGGGACCGACGAACGTCGCGAGATGCCGCGTCAGCGCCACGAGATAGTCCCGCTGGGCCTCGAGATAGTCCCGGTTGCCGTGGTGGCGCCACCAGTCCTCGTGGATGATGATCCACCACATCGAGTAGCTGCTGATGCCGTTCATCCACTCCGTCGGCTTCGTCACGTCGCGGATCAAATCGAGGCTGCGCGGGACGACCTCGTTGAATCCGAAGACGGCATTCACCGTGGCGACCTCCGGATGCAGGTCGCCGAGCCAGACGAGCCGGTCCCGCTTGATGCCGTCCCAGAGGTACTCCTGCATGTTGAGATGCACCGTGTAGGCCCCGACGTCCCAGATCCGGTTCAGGCGCTCGTCGTTGCAGCGGAACGATCCGACGTAGGGGAGATCGCGGATCTGAAGCACCGCCCGCACCTGGCTGAGCTGGACCGGAATCCCGGGCTCCAGGTTGTCGATCCGCACGAACCGAAAGCCGCTCGGCCCGACGCGCTTTTTCCCCAGCCACGGGAGGGTGACGATCTGGTCCCGCACGGCGTGGTCGTTGCCGGCGTTGGCCTTCCCGCCGATTTCGGCCATGGCCTCCGCGGCGGACTCGCCGAATCGGATCCGGACCTTCCGCAGCTTGGTCTGTTCCGGCATCATGGGCGTGAACAGCTCGACGAACCCCTGAATTTCCACGCCGAAATCCAGCAGGATCGACGCCGGTGCATTCGTGGATGCGGTTAACTCCAGCGGCGGCAGGGCCTCGCTCAGGACCGCCTGCCCGGGTTTGGGGGCCAGCAGATTCCCGTCGTGGGTGACGCCCGCGTCGCTCTTCCACAGGACCCGGGTCGGCGGCAGGAAATACTCCTTCAGGGGCGAGACCTCGGCTTTCGCCGCGATCTCCGCGGGAAGCGCCGGGGGCAACGGAGCCGTCCGGGCGCCGGGGACCATCGTGCACAGGAGCAGCAGCGCGAGGATCGACGGGGCGGGTCGGGGAAGGCGGTCTCGATTCATGCGAAGGCGGCGAGTATGGAGCCGACCCGGCGCTCCCGACAAGACGGCGGACGGCGTACCGTCGTCCCCGGCGCGTTGCATGTCGACCGGGCTCGCTGGGATGCTGCCGGAAACCCGATGGCATTCCGGGAAACAGGGCCGGCCCCGGTTTTCCGGCTCCCCACCCGGGTTCGAAGGAGTGTCCCGTGAAAACCATTCCCGTCCTTCTTGCGATTGCCGCCGTCCCCATGGTCATGGTCCAGGGCCTCGCGGCGAGCTCGGACCTCTCCGCCCCCACGTGGTCGGGCATCACGCTGTCGACCACGGCCATCGACACCACCTCCGGCGCCCAACCCGTGCTCGTGACAGCCCGGCTCGCCGACGACCTCAGCGGCGTGGTGTCGGCCTCCGGCATTTTTCGCCGGGCCGGCAGCCCGATGGACTCGAGCACCATGGGCTTCGGATTTCACGCCGGGCTCCGGAGTTCCGGGGACGACCGGGACGGTCTTTACGCGACCACGTTGGTCGTGCCCGAGGGCTGTCCGTCGGGTCGATGGGTGCTCTCCGCGTTCGCGGCGTACGATCAGGTTGGGAACCGGGTAAACTGGAGTCATCCCGAACTGGTGGCCGCGGGGAGGGCCGTTGAATTCACCGTGACGGGTCCCGACGACGTGGTTCCACCCGAGATGGTCTCGGTTGCCGTGACACCGCGGGTGGTGGACACCTCCGAAGGCCCCCAATCCCTGCTGGTAACGGTCCGGGTGCGGGACGCGGGGGCGGGCATGGACTCGGCGCCGAACGCCGTCTTCCGCGCGGGGACCTCGCTCGGTTTCGTCAGTGCGACGCGTCGGCAGCGGGTCGCGACGAGTTTCGAGGCTTTCGTGCGGGCCTCGGGTGACGCCCACGATGGCGTGTACACGAATCGCGTGGTCCTGCCCCGCTACTCCGAGGCCGGGCGCTGGTGGCTGGAAGGCGTCACCGCGATGGATGCCGCCGGAAACCAAACCCGGATGGACTCCTTGTCGGCACTGCCCCGGGAGTGGGAATCGTCCTTCACCGTGACGGGGGTCGCGGACACCCAGCCGCCCGTCGTCCGTTCGCTCGACTTCCACCCTCGCTGGGTCGATGCCTCCGAATCCGCGCGAACGATCGCGTTCTCCCTGGGTGCCACCGACGATCTGGCAGGGGTCGGAAGCGGGAACCCGACCGCCCCGCCGGGTCTGGTCCTCCTCGAGGGCGGCAGCGTGGCCTTCACCAGCCCGTCCCGGAACCAAACCGTCGGCGTGAGTTTCGATCCCCGTCGACGCCAGTCCGCCGTGAACCCGCAGGACGCCGCGTTCACGAACGTGCTGGTCCTGCCGCGATTCAGCGAGACAGGCATCTGGACGATGTCCGGCCTGACCTTCCGCGACGCGGTCGGCAATCGGGTGGAACTGACCCCGGGGGACCTGAGACGCCTGGGATTCCCCACCGAACTGGGAGTGGGCGTGGCTCCCGTGCTCGCGGTGCAGCGCTTCGCGGAGTCGGTGGTTCTCGCCTGGCCGGACTGGGCGGCTGAATTCCGACTGGAGACGGGCGATCCCGGCGGTTCGCCGGGCCACTGGACGCCGCTCGGGAACGCCGCGTCGGTTCCGGGCGGTTCGCGGCTGATGGCGGTGCCCGCCTCGTCCGGCAGCCGCCTCTTTCGACTGCGCCTGCCGTAGCGTGCCGGCGGGGAACCCGATCGTCCCACGAACATTGTCTTTTCGGGGATCCCTGCCTAGCCTGCGGCCATGATTCACGTCGGAATCGGCTACGACATCCATCCCTTGGTCGAAGGACGCCGGGTGGTTCTGGGAGGGGTGGAGATCCCCTACCCCCGGGGCCTGGCCGGGCACTCGGACGCCGACGCATTGATTCACGCGATCTGCGATGCGGTGCTGGGCGCGCTGGGCGAACCGGACATCGGGCATTACTTCAAGAACACCGACCCGCGTTGGCTCAACGCGCCGAGCAAGGTGTTTCTCCAGGAGGTGGCCCGGCAGGTTGGGTTCCATCAGGGCCGGCTGGTCAACGTGGACGCAACGGTGCTGGCGGAGGAGCCGAAGATCGGTCCGCACCTGCAGCGGATGAAGTTCAACATCGCGGAGGCGTTGAATCTCAACGTGCGCCGGGTGGGCATCAAGGCCACCACCAACGAGAAGCTGGGCAGCATCGGGCGCGGCGAGGGCATCGCGGCGATGGCCGTCGCGTGCGTCGACCTGCCGGAACCCCCCTCCCCCTGATGGCCATCAAGTCCGAGATCAGCTGGCGACGTCAGGAGGAGGACGGCGTCAAATGGGAGGTCTACGCCCGTCGCTTCGGCGGCGAATGGCGCTTCTTCCACCGTGAGAAACGACATCACCTCTGGCAGGAGATCCCGTCGCCGTCGCTGGACGACTGGTTCACCCTGCTCGACGGCGTGGAACGGCGCGTCCCGCGTCGGTTGTTTCACCCCGACGACGTGGAGCGCATCCGACGGATGATCCGGGAACGCCATCCCGAGGCGGACCTCGACGGGCGCTGAAGCCGAAGCCGGCCCCCTGCCCGCGACGGGCCGAACGAACGAACGAAGGAGCGTCTCAGGCGACGACGGCCCTGACGACCTGGCTGCCGGGTTTGGTGACGTTGGTCAGGCGCATGTTGACGCCGGAGACGGGGTAGGTGAGGCGGAGATGGTCGAAGCCGAGCAGGGCCAGGACCGTCGCGTGGAAGTCATGGACGGACACGCGGTCGATGGCGGCCTGGAAGCCGAAGTCATCCGTCTCGCCGTGCGTGTAACCGCCCCGGACGCCGCCGCCGGCCATCCAAAGGGTGAACGCGGCCGGGTTGTGATCGCGCCCGACCAGCTGCATTTCCATGCCGCTGCGATTCTCGCGCATGGCGGTGCGCCCGAATTCGCCGCTCCAGATGACGAGGGTTTCCTCGAGCAGACCGCGCTGCTTGAGGTCGGCGAGCAACGCCATCAGGGGGCGGTCGACGCTCTGGCACTTGGTCTTGAACCCGTGGTGGAGCGCCTCCGATTCGCCGGCCCCGTGCGAGTCCCAGCCCCAGTCGAAGAGCTGGATGTACCGGACCCCGCGTTCGGCGAGGCGCCGGGCGAGCAGGCAGTTGTTGGCGAAGGATTCCTTGCCGGGCTCGGTTCCGTAGAGCTGCTGGACCGAGGCGGGTTCCCTCGCGATGTCGAAGGCGTCGCTGGCATCGACCTGCATCCGGAACGCGAGTTCGTACTGGGCGATGCGGGTCAGGGTTTCGGGATCGCCGACGTCGCGCGCGGTCTTCTCGTTGATCTCGCGCAGGGCGTCCAGGGTCCGGCGCCGCTGGGTCCGGGTGATGCCGGCGGGATTGGAAAGGAACAGCACGGGATCACCCTGCGACCGGCACTGGACACCCTGGTAGACGGAGGGAAGGAAGCCGGAGCCCCAGACCGATTTGCCGGCGTCGGGGTTCTTGCCGCCGCTGGTGAGGACGATGAAGCCGGGGAGATTCTGGTTGTCGGAACCGAGCCCGTAGGTGGCCCAGGCTCCGGCGCTGGCGGCCCCGGGGTTCTGGGTGCCGGTGTGCATGAGGAGCTGGGCCGGACCATGGTTGAATTGGTCGGTGTACATCGACTTGATGAAGCACACGTCGTCGACGACGGAGGCAAAGAGGGGCAGGCGGTCGGAGACCCATTGCCCGCTTTGGCCGTGCTGGCGGAACGGGAACTGCGGACCCAGCATCTTGGGCACGCCCTGGATGAACGCGAATTGCTTCCCGGCGAGCAGGGACGCGGGACAGTCCTTGCCGTCCTGCCGGGCGAGCAGGGGTTTGTAGTCGAACAATTCGAGCTGGCTGGGGGAGCCGGCCATGTGCAGGTAGATGACGCGTTTGGCACGGGACCGGAGCGGGGGAGCGACGGGTTGGAGGGGGTGCGCGGGGTCCTTCGGCAGGATGCCGGAGGCGCCCCAGGCACGACCGGCGGTGCTGGCCAGCCACAGGGCGCCCAGCCCGCTGGTGCAGTCCCGGAGGAAATGCCGACGGGTCTGCTGGAGCAACGCTTCGTGCCGATGGAAGGAGTCGAGGGGGTTCATGAGGATCGGTTCAGCGCGTCAGGGCGAGGTCCAGATTCAGAAGCGTGTTGGCGACCAGCGTCAGGGCCGCGCGTTCGGGCGTCGGTCCGAGCTTCTCCCCGGACCCCGGCTCGGCCTGGAATTCGGCAAGGGCGCCGCGATAGAGCTCGAGGAGGGAGTCCACCATCGCCCGCGAGGGCGGCTCGAGAGTCAGGAGGCGGCAGGAATGGCGGATTTGGTCCGGGGGCGAGTCGCCCGCGGCCTCCATGCGGTTGGCGAGGGACTGCGCCATTTCAATGAAGGCCGGATCATTGAGGACCGTAAGCGCCTGCAACGGGGTGTTGCTCGGAATCCGGCGTGCGGTACAGGCGTCGCGCGTCGGGGCGTCGAACGCGAGGAACACCGGATAGCCGCTGGTTCGCTTCTGGTAGGTATAGACGGAACGACGGAATCGATCCGCGTCGGAGGACGTGTTCCACCGGTCGCCGCTATACACCGTGCTCCAGACGCCGTCGGGTTGGGGCGGGTAGACGGGTGGACCGAAGGCCTTGGTCGAGAGCGCGCCGGTCACGGCCAGGGCCTGGTCGCGGACCATTTCGGCGGTGAGCCGGCCCCGCGGGCCCCGCGCGTACCAGCGGTTGCCGGGATCGAGTTCGGCGAGGGCGGGGGTGACCCGGGCGCTTTGGGCGTAGGTGGCCGAGAGCGCGATCTCGCGGAGGAACCGTTTTACCGACCACCGCCATTCCCCGCGCAACCGCAGGGCGAGGTAATCGAGGAGCTCGGGATGGGTCGGGCGCGCGCCCGAGGTGCCAAAATCCTCCAGGGTTTCGACGATGCCGCGACCGAACATCTCCGCCCACAGGCGATTCGCGAGCACGCGGGCCGCGAGCGGGTTCTGCTCCCCGACGAGCCAGCGAGCCAGATCCAGACGCGTCAGACGACCCTCGATCCGCGGGGGTTGGACGATGTCGGGAATCCCGGGTTGCACCGCCTCGTCGCGGTTGGCGCGGTTGCCGCGCAGAAAGACCCGGGTGTCGCGCGTGGCGGGCTTCGAGCGTTCCACGAGCACGGGCACGCGGACGCCGGCGACGTCCTTCACGCCGTCGCGGAGGGTTCGCAGCGATTTCCACCGCGCGAGACGTTCGGGGTTCGAGACGAAGTCGGCGAGCCGCGGGTCGGTGGAGGCGGCGAGGGCGAAGTGGCGGAGGGCGCAGCCCTGGACGCCGCTATTCGAGGCGATGCCGTGTTCGAGGGTGATTTCGAGGGTGGCGTCGGCGGGGGCTTGCAGGGGTTTGGCCAGCACGACGACGGCCCGGCGCGGAGCGTTCATCACCGGGTAGCTGCCGAAGCCGCCGCCACCGCCAGCGCCGGAATCGATGACCCGCGCGGCATCGAACGGGCCATCGAGATAGTCGGCGACGAGTTCCTCGAGCGCGACGGGCTCCCGATTGGTGGAACCGTGGGGAATCACGGAGACCGCGATCCGCGAGAAAACCTGCCCGCGCTCGGGCGCGCTCTTGGGATCCGTGGACTCGGGGAGGATGTCGACCCGTAGGGCGGTGAGACCCGGGACCGCGGGCGCGGCGAGGGTGTAGGTGACCTTCACGGGGATCGTCCCGCCGGTGCGAACCCGTCCGTCGGCACCGACGTTCAACGAGCCGCCGGTGGCCTTGGCGGACGCGGGCACCCAGGGGGTCCAGTTGGTCACGGCCCGCGTCACGGCGAGGCCGTCCTCGTTGATGGATTGCCGGAGCTGCCGGACCTCCAGCTGGACCCGGGCGACCTCGTCCCGGCGACGGGGATCCTGGGAGAAGAGCAGCCGCGGGTAATCGTCGTTCTGGTCGCAATCCTCGGTGTTGTCGAAGAACGCCGCGAACCGGTAGTAGTCGCGCTGGGGAATGGGATCGTAGGGATGCGCATGGCATTGCGCGCAACCGAAGGTCGTGGCCTGCCACAGCGTCCAGGTCGTGTTCACCCGGTCGTGCACGGCGGCGGTACGGTACTCCTCGTCGTCCGTGCCGCCCTCGGTGTTGTTCTGCGTGTTGCGATGGAACGCGGTGGCCAACAGATCATCCGCGGCGGGCCTTTCGAGCAGGTCGCCGGCCAGCTGGCGGAGGGTGAACTGATCAAAGGGCATGTCGTCGTTGAACGCGCGGATTACCCAATCCCGCCAGGGCCAGATGTCGCGGTGCGGATCCTTTTCGAAGCCGTAGGTGTTCGAATAGCGCGCGAGATCGAGCCACATCGCGGCCCAGCGTTCCCCGAACCGCGGCGAGGCCAGCAACCGATCCACCACCCGCGCCCGGGCCTGGGCGACATCCTCGCGCCGGTCCTCGATGAAGGCGTCGTATTCCCGCGGCGAGGGTGGCAATCCGGTGAGATCGAGCGTGACCCGGCGCAACCATTCGGCGGGCGTGGCTTCCGGCGCGGGCTTCAGGTTCTCGGATTCGAGTCGCGCCTGGATGAACCGATCCGCGGGCACCGTCGCCCAGGAGGCGTCCCGAAGCCGGGGCTCGGCGGGTTCGCGCGGCGGGACGAACGACCAGTGCTCGCTCCAGTCCGCGCCCTGGTGGATCCACCGGCGCAGCGTCGCGATCTCCGTCTCCGAGAGCGCCGGGCCGTGCTCCGGCTGCGGCATGCGTTCGTCGGGATCGGAGGAGAGCACGCGGCGCATCACTTCCGATTCCCCGGGCTTGCCCGGAACGATGGCAGTTTTCCCGGATTTCCCCTCCGCCAGGGCCTTGTCGCGGTACACGAACGAGATCCGACCGGCCGCCTTCACACCGCCGTGACAGGCCGTGCAATGCTTGGCGAACAGCGGGCGGACGTCGCGGTTGAAGTCGACCGGAGCCTCCCCCGTCAGGGTGGCCGCCGAGCCGGAACCAGCGCCCAATGTCCACGCGACGAGGGCAGCCCAGGCACCCACGCCGGGTCTCGAGCGCTCTGCGAGCCGGGAAATCATGCCCGAACTTTCGCCCACCTCCGCCTCCCGCGGCCAGTTTTTTGAGGGTGCCGTTCCCGGAGTCGGCGGGGACGGCGGGGCTACTTTGTCTTGCGCGTGCGCCGGACGGCGGGGGCCTTCAGTTCTTTGAACCGGCGAGTCAGATCGACCAGGGACTGCTCGACTCCCATGCGCTCGAGCGAACTCGCCCCCACGAACCCGACGGCGTCGGTATTCTGCAGAATGCGCTCGGCGTCCTCCGGGGTGTTGATCGGACCGCCGTGCGCGAGATACACGATGTCCTTCCGGACCCGGCGCGCCGCCTCGATGATTTCCTGCGTTCGCTGGATGGCGAAATCCCACGTCACGACCGCCTTCGTCACGCCGATGGAACCGCCGACGGTGGTGCCGACATGGGCGATGATGGCGTCCGCGCCCGCCTTGGCCATTTCGACGGCCTCCTCGGGGGTGGCGACGTAGACGATGGAGAAGAGATCCATGCGCCGGGCGAGAGCGACCATCTCGTATTCCTTGCGGACGCTCATGCCGGTCTCCTCGAGAACGCCGCGGAAATGGCCGTCCACGATGGTGTGCGTGGGGAAGTTGTTGACGCCGCTGAAGCCCATTTCCTTGACCTTGAGCAGCCAGTGCCACATGCGCCGGCGGGGATCGGAGGCGTGCACGCCGCAGATCACCGGGATCTCCTCGACCACGGGGAGCACCTCGAACTCGCCGATCTCCATGGCGATGGCGTTGGCGTCGCCGTAGGCCATGAGGCCGCAGGTGGAGCCATGACCCATCATGCGAAAGCGCCCGCTGTTGTAGATGATCAGCAGGTCGGCCCCGCCCCGCTCGATGAACTTGGCACTGATCCCGGTGCCCGCGCCGGCGGCGATGATCGCATCGCCGGTCTTCAGGGTCGCGCGGAGGCGCTCGACGACTTCCTTGCGCGTGTACGGATTGCCTTTGCCAGTCCAGGGATTCGGCATGGTGATCGTGGGGAAAAGCGTGGTGTTCGCGGGCGGGAGAAGTGATGCCAGAGCCGCCTGCCGTTGTCAGCCCGCGAGTCCGGTCCCAGTCCCCGCCACGTTGTCTCGAATGAAAAGTGCGGGGGCGCTTCCGGACCCGGGGCTATCGACCGAGGACGACGCCCGATTCGACGGCGCGCCGGACCAGGTCGATTGCGTTGCGGGCGCCGAATTTCGCGACGAGCTGATTGCGGTAGGTCTCGACCGTGCGCGGGCTGATGCCGAGTTCGGCGCCGATGTCGGTCGCGCTGGCACCGCGGACGAGGCTGCGCAGGACGTCGTATTCCCGACCGGTGATGGCGAGGGTGTTCATGGCGTCGCGCAGGGCGGCGCGGTCGACGGACGCGCTGATCACGCATTCGCCCGCGGCGAGGCGCACGGCGGCGGCGGCCAGTTCCTTCACGGGATCCTCCTTGGTGAGGTAGCCGTCGGCGCCCGCGCGGAGCGCCTCCGCCACGAGGAGCGGCTGGCCGAACGAGCTCAGGAGGGCGCAGCGGGTCGCGCCGCCCCCTGCCCGCACCTCGCGGATGACGTCGAGTCCGCTCCCGCGGGGCATGGAGTGATCGAGCAGGGCGATTGCCGGAGCGTGTTCGCGAATCGCCGCTGCCGCCATGTCGCCCGCCTCGGCCGCGCTCAGGACGACGAAGCGTCCGTCCTTCTCGAGCAGGGAGCGCATGCCTTCCCGGAACAGGGGATGATCGTCGGCGATGACGACGGTGATGACCGGGGGGACGCTCATGCGGGGATCATCGGTTTGGGCTGGGCGACGGGGAACGTCGCCCGCACCACGGTGCCGCGTCCCGGGGCGGAGTCGACCGTCAAGACGCCGCCGGCCCACTCGGCATGATCCCGCAGGAACCCCAGCCCGAGGTGTCCGGGCCGAAGGGCGACTTTCGGATCGAAGCCGCGTCCGTGGTCCCGTATTTCGATCCAGACTCCGCCGGGATCACCGCCGGCGGCGACGCGGATCTCCGGGGCTCCGGCATGGCGGCAGGCGTTGTTGACGGCCTCGTGCGCGATGCGGTGGAGCGTCTCCGCGATGCGCTCGCCGACCGGCGGCAGCGGCGCCACGTCCAGCAGGACGGGAATTCCGTGCCGGAGTCGGAACCGTTCGGCGAGCCGGGCCAGGGCTTCGTGGAGAGGGAGTTCGCGGCTGGCGAGGGGTTGTAGGTCCTCGGCCAGGCGCCGCAGGTCGCGGGCGGCGGCACCGAGCCCCTCGTGGAGCCGGTCGAGCGTTTCGCGCGCTTCCCCGGGGGGATGGTCCTGGGACGCGAGTTCGGCCCGCTGTCGCCAGTAGAGAATATCCTGCAGGACGCCGTCGTGGAGGACCCGTCCGAGCTGCTGGCGTTCCTCGGCATGGGCGCCGACGAGGCGTCGACCCAGTTCGGATTCCCGACGACGGGCGACGACGTGTCGCCGGGACAGGGCGCCCCCGAGCGTTCCGAGGAAGGCCAGCAACCCGAGATCCATGGGGTCCCACCACATCGCGGCGAGGGGGAGGATCGGGAAGAATGCTAGGGAGGCGTCGAGGGTGCCGCAAATGCCGAGCGCGAGGGCGCCGGAGAGGAGGGCGCGGGTGAACCAGCGTCTTTCGGGCGGGGCTCTTCGGCTGCGGGCGATGACGGCCGTCATGATCCAGAGCATGAAGCCGATGTAGGCGACCATCAGGCGCGGCAGGTCGACCGCGGCACCGAGGGAGAGCGGCAGGTAGACCACGGTGCCGGCGACGACCCACACGTCCCAGAAGCGGCTCCGGTCCGTCAGATTGTGCATGAGTCCGTACACGGAGGCCGGCACGGCGGCGGAGGTGAGCCAGACGAGCAAGGCCATGAAGGCGCTGGCCTCGCGATTGGCGTGGGAGTTCATCCACTGGGTGAAGAGCAGCACCTGAAGGCCGAGCAGGAACGCGGGGACGCTGGCCCCGGCGAACTCCCGTCGGTCGTTTCCGGCCCAGCGAAGCAGCCAGGGAACCAGCGCCCAGCCGAAGCAGAGGGCGGCCAGCATGGCGCGGGGCACCTCGCGTTCGAGTTCCCGGTGACGCCAGGCCCGGAGGAAGGTCTCCACCGGATGCAGCCCTACCGGGCCTCCCAGGATGCCTCCCTCGGCCACCGAATTCCGGACCCGCACCGCGAACAGGTTGGTGCCCGCGTTCAGCCAGCCCGGCGGAACCACCGCCGCATGGACGACGCGCTGGGCCGTGACCTCGGCGCGATCGAACGAGCCCACGCCGCCGAGTTTCCGTCCGTTCAGCCACAGTTCGGACATGGTGCCCACGTGCCCGGCGGAGATCACCCACCCGCGGCTGAGCGCGTCGGGTTCGACGACGAAGTGAATGCGGTACCAGCCCTCGAAACCCACCCGCCAGCCGGGCACCAGCCCCTGCCGGTGCCAGCTCCGGTCGAGCCGGGCCGGCGACCAATCCCGGTCGTCGAACGCGTTTTCCGCCCAGTGCGGATCATGCCCCAGCCGGAACACGGAGCGGGCGGGAAACCGGACACCATCGGGCGCGCCGGCGTCGGGCGGCGCACCGCATCCGCCGATGAACAGGGCCAGCCAGGCCAGCCATCCCCATGCGGTCGCCCTCATAACCCGGTATGCCCGCGTTCCGAACGCCCCGCCCGTTGCCGTTCTCCGATCAGGGACGGTCGGCCCGTGTCCCGCGGACCGATCGTCCGCGGGACATGGGGGCGGTCCTCAGTTCGGGTGTCCGCCGAGGCTGAGCAGGAACATGATGTTGTTCGGCGTCTTGCGCAGCTTGCCGAGGAGCAGGTCCATGGCCTCGACGGGCGGGACGCCAATCAGCGCGCGGCGGAGGACCGCGATGCGATGGTATTCGTCCGGGTGATAGAGCAGCTCCTCCTTGCGGGTGCCGGAGCGCTCGATGTTGATGGAGGGGAAGATGCGACGATCCACGAGCGCGCGGTCCAGGTGGACCTCCATGTTGCCGGTGCCCTTGAACTCCTCGAAGATCACCTCGTCCATGCGGCTGCCGGTGTCGACGAGGGCGGTGGCCATGATGGTGAGCGAGCCGCCTTCCTCAATGTTGCGGGCGGCGCCGAAGAACCGCTTTGGTTTGTGGAGCGCGTTGGCGTCGACGCCGCCCGACAGGATCTTGCCGGAGTGCGGCTGGACCGTGTTGTAGGCGCGAGCTAGGCGGGTGATGGAGTCGAGGAGGATGACGACGTCCTTCTTGTGTTCGACCATGCGCTTGGCCTTCTCGATGACCATCTCGGCGACCTGGACGTGACGCTCGGGCGGCTCGTCGAAGGTGGAGCTGACCACCTCGGCGCCCTTGCAGGAGCGCTCCATGTCGG